>CAZERH010000287.1:0-3174 GCA_964515535.1 uncultured Anaerolineaceae bacterium | reverse complement strand
TGGTAAAATCCTTTTCGCAATCTGAAACGGGGGCCTATGGCGCAGTTGGGAGCGCGCCTCAATGGCATTGAGGAGGTCGTGGGTTCGAGTCCCACTAGGTCCACTGGACTTATAGAAGAGCTAGCTGAAAGGCTGGCTCTTTTGGTAAAAAGCGTGATGCGTAAAACGTATTACGTGAAAAACTTAAACACAAAGAACACTAGAAACACGAAGAAGATTTTTTTTCTTAGAGAACCTTCGTGACCTTTGTGTTTGAAAAAAGTCAAGACAAGAGTAGTAGGTCATCCTGCCAGAGAGATGAGAGAAAGGTGAAAGCTCATCACAGCGTTTCACAGGAACGCGATAGCTTGCTTCAGGCAAGTCGAAGAGACCGAACTCGCTTGTTATTCTCGAAAGAGAGACTGCATCAGTGAAACCAAGTAAGTGATGTCGGGATACGCCCGTTATAGCGATTTGAGAGGTCTGACAGTCGAAATTGTCTGATTGGTCTCGTAGTCTCGTGGTCATAAACGACCCATTGGACTAAGCGACCATAAGACTAGCCGACCAATAGATAATCCGGGTGGTACCGCGGAGATTTAATTCCTTCGTCCCTGAGCCTTTGAACGGGTGATGGGATTTTTATTTTAATACGACATAATTATTTTCTCACGCAAAGTCGCTAAGGCACAAAGATTTAAAAGCTTTTCTTAGCGTCTTTGCGGCTTTGCGTGAACAAAAATTGTAGGAGAGAAAAACCATGTTCGATGATGAATATAAACACGGCGAGATAGAAAAAAAATGGCAAAAAAAATGGGATGCCGACAAACTTTACCGCTCGGTGATTGACGAGAGCAAACCGAAACATTACGCCCTCACCATGCTCCCCTACCCCAGCGGGGATTTGCATATCGGTCACTGGTACGCGATGACCCCCTCCGATTCTCGCGCTCGCTATAAACGCATGAATGGATACAACGTGCTCTTCCCCATCGGATTTGATTCTTTTGGTCTCCCCGCAGAAGGGGCGGCGATTAAGAATAATATCCACCCGAAAAAGTGGACGTATGCGAATATAGACCGGATGCGGAAACAACTCCGCTCAATGGGCGCGATGTTCGACTGGGAACGTGAAGCCATCTCCAGCGATGAATCTTATTATAAGTGGACGGAATGGTTTTTCATCCAACTCTATAAACACGGGTTAGCCTACCGCAAAATGTCGCCCGTAGATTGGTGTCCGAGTTGCAATACCACTTTGGCACGCGAACAGGTTTGGGGCGATGACCGCCACTGTGAGCGTTGCAATACGCCAGTTATCAAGAAAGAATTGGATCAATGGTTTTTCCGTACCACCAATTATGCCGATGAATTGCTCAAATTTGAAGGCATTGATTGGCCCCAAACGGTGAAAACCCTCCAAACCAATTGGATTGGTCGTAGTGAAGGCGCGTCTGTCATTTTCAAGACTGAATTCGGCGACCACGATATGGAAGTATTTACAACGCGTCCCGACACCCTCTGGGGCGCGACCTTCATGGTGCTATCTCCCGAACATCCTTTGGTGGATGAGATTTCTACCGAAGATAAAAAAGAAGAAATCGAAGCCTATAAAGCCGAAGCCTCCCGCCAATCGGATATTGAGCGCGAATCGACCTCCAAAGAAAAAACGGGCGTATTTACCGGCGCGTATGCGATTAATCCCGTCAACGATGAGAAAATCCCGATTTGGATAGCAGATTATGTGCTCATGTCTTATGGCACCGGCGCGATTATGGCTGTCCCCGCCCACGACCAGCGTGACTTTGAGTTTGCACGCAAATTTGATCTCGAAGTGCGCGTTGTTGTCCAACCCGAAGATATGGATGAATTGGACGGTGCAACGATGGAAGAATCTGTTCCAGCCAAAGGGATGCTGGTTAATTCGGGTCCCCTCACAGGCACACCAGCAGATAAATCTGTCAGCGAAGCAATCAAGTTTATTGACAAGAAAGGCACGGGCAAAAAAGCCGTCAACTATAAACTGCGCGATTGGCTCATCTCCCGTCAACGCTATTGGGGATCGCCCATCCCGATGATTCATTGCGAAAAATGTGGCTGGAATCCGGTTCCTGAAGATCAGCTACCCATTACATTACCGGAAGATGTCGAGTGGAAACCCACCGGCGAGTCCCCGCTAAAACTGCATCCGACTTGGAAGCATACCGAATGTCCCGTTTGTGGAGGCGAAGCAATCCGAGAAACCGATACGATGGATACTTTCATGTGTTCGTCTTGGTATCCTATGCGCTATCTTTCTCCCGATTATCACGATGCGCCTTTCGACCCCAAAGAATACGATTATTGGATGCCCGTAGATACCTACACCGGTGGAATCGAACACGCTACTATGCACCTTTTATATGTGCGCTTTTTCCATAAGGCGTTGCGAGATATGGGCATCACCAAAGGGGACGAGCCGATGACACAACTCCGAAATCAAGGCATGGTTTTGGGCGAAGATCACGAAAAAATGTCGAAGAGTCGTGGCAACGTGATTGCCCCCGATGCGTTGGTTGAAAAACATGGTGCAGATGTGGTGCGCGCCTACCTGATGTTCTTTGCGCGTTGGGATATGGGCGGACCGTGGAACTCGCAGGGGATTGAGGGAACTGTCCGTTGGATGAAACGAGTCTGGACAATTTTCACCGATACGGCATCCGAGACGAACGCGACCCCAACTTGCTCGGCGGATGTTCGGCTTTCTTTGCGGCGTAAACTGCACCAGACCATCAAATCGATCACCTACGATTTCGAGAATGTCGGGTTCAACACCATTATCTCCTCGCTGATGGAGCTAATGAACGAGATGTACAAAGCCCGCCGTGAGGGCGCGGTCGGAAGCGAAGAATGGTACGAAGCGACCAAAATCTACTTGCGCCTTTTAGCCCCCGTTGCGCCCCACATCGCCGAAGAACTTTGGGAGCAGATGGGTGGTGAATACTCCATCCACACCCAACCGTGGCCCCAAGTGGACGAATCCGCGATTGTCGTAGACGAGGTAGAGATGGCGGTACAGGTTAATGGCAAAGTCCGCGATAAAATCACTGTTGCCGTAGACGCGGATGATGAGACGGTGAAAGCGACTGCCCTAGCGAGCGAAAATGTGCAGAAATATCTTGAAGGCAAAGAGCCGCGCAAGGTGATTGTGATTAA
>CAZERH010000286.1:0-3194 GCA_964515535.1 uncultured Anaerolineaceae bacterium | reverse complement strand
GCTTGGACAAAAATAACGTCCACTTTGTCGGCGGGGCTACGGCGCAGAATACGGGCTTGGGCGGTGCTGAAAGGAATGAGTATTTCGTTATCCTGACTGCCCATCATCCCGCCGCCGCGCTCTTCGAGAACGCCGATCACGCGAAATGGCTGTCCTTCTACGCGAATGATTTCTCCAGTGAGACCTTCGCGGCGATCAAAAAGCGTATCGGCAACTTCAACGCCGAGCAAGACTACAGAGGCGCGTCCTAAGATATGCTCTTCAGAGATTTCCTCACCCTCCGCAACCGCGTAATTTCGCACCGGAAAATACGCAGGGGTCACGCCTGTGAGGGTCACGGTACTGGCTTCACCGCTATAAGAGACTTCGGCACTTCCCTGCAAAATAGGGGCAACCGCTTCAATGGAGGGAGCAGAAAAATCATCTGCTAATGCCTCCGCATCGCCCATAGTGAGCGGCTCAGGGTTTCGGATGGAATCATCTTCGCCGCCACGAAAAACAAAGAGCAAGTTCGTGCCAATGCCGCTTAGGGAGCCAAGAATGGTATCTTGCGCGCCCGTGCCTAAAGCCAACATGGCGATAACCGCCGCAACGCCAATCACAATACCTAAAATAGTGAGACTAGAACGCACTTTATTGGCATTTAAACTTTCAAGTGCTTCTACAACCGGTTGCCAAGCATTCATTTTGTCTCCTCGAGAACTTTTCCATCATGCAAACGAATAATCCGTTCGGCTTGAGCCGCTATTTTGGGGTCATGCGTAATAATAATGAGGGTTGTACCGCTTTTTTTGTTTAAGTTCAGAAGCAAATCCATAATCTCTTGCCCGACTTTAGAATCGAGATTGCCCGTTGGCTCGTCCGCCATCACAATGGAGGGGTCGTTGACCAACGCGCGCGCAATGGCTACACGCTGTTGTTGTCCACCGGAGAGTTCGGTTGGGCGATGTTTAATTCTGTCCCCAAGCCCAACTGCTTCAAGAGCTAAGCGCGCCTTTTCCTTACGTCCGCTGGTCATGCTGGAGTAGCGCAAAGGCAGTTCAACATTAGATAACGCCGAAGAACGCGAGAGCAAGTTAAAACTCTGAAAAACAAATCCCACTTTGCGGTTGCGAATATCTGCGAGTTGGTCATCACTCAAATCCGCGACCACTTCACCATCTAAAATATATTCGCCGCTGGTGGGCAAATCAAGGCATCCTAAGGTATTCATCAAAGTTGATTTTCCCGAACCGGATGCGCCCATAATGGCAACGACTTCACCACGCTCAATCTCTAGCGAAACACCGCGCAGGGCATGAACTTCCATCTCGCCCATTTTATAGACTTTCGTTAAATCACGTGCAACAATAACAGAGTCTGTCATCTAATTTCCTCCTGGGTGTTGTCCACCGGGAGGTCCATTTCCAATAATCGGCTCACTCGGCGGATTCAAAATAATCAACGCACCCTCTTCGATATTGTCAGAAACCAGCACACTCTTGCCATCTGCCGAAGCCCCCAAACGAACCACAATCATTTCGGGAAAACCGTCACTAAGCAAATAAACCACTCTGTCACCATCCACCAAACGAACCGCTTTATTGGGGATAAGAAGAACATTTTCAATTTCTTTTACAACGATATTCACCGCGGCGGTCATGCCGGGGCGAACGAGTTCGTCTGCGTCGCTCAACTCAATTGTTACCGTAAAATTAATCACGCCCTGCACATTATTTCCCACCTGCCCCACTTCGACCACTTTTCCTTCGTACTCTTTTTCTAAAATCGCGTCAAAAGAGAGGGAAACCGTTTGCCCCAATTTGACACTATTAATATCAATCTCAGATAATTCGACATCTACCAGAAGTTTGCTAAAATCGTCCACGCGGAAAGCAAGCGTTCCTACGGCGACTTGGTCTCCGGGCATGATCTCAATCTGCGTCACCGTACCGGCAAAAGGAGCAGAAATTTGCGCCAAATTCAGCGTTGCTTGCGCCGCGTCGACCCGAGCTTGGGCTGAGGCTACGTCAGCTTCATCCGGTCCCTCGGCAATGCGATTCCAATTCCGAAGTGCATCATCATATTGAGCCTGTCGCAAGGCAAGGTCTTGAGCCGAAACCGCTTTGGTCTCATCGTCTGCTTCATCCACCTCAACCGTTTTGATCTGCGGAACTCTGCCCCATCTTGTGTTCACATAAACAATCGTATCGTATTCATAAGGCTCATCTAAAGAATCGAAATAGTTTTGCGCCTTTTCTAAAGCATCTTCTGCATCACGCAAAGAAACGCGTGCCTGTGCCGCCGCTGTTTCCGATTGGAGCAAATCTTCCAAAGTTCTTTTGGCATTCACCAAATCGGCTTCCGCCAAAATAATGTTTTGAGATAATGATGTCTTTTCCAAAGAAGCAAGAATAACATTTTCGCTAACCATATCCCCAACACTCACTTCAATTCTCTCTACAGTTCCGCCAGTTTGCCAACTCAGTAAAGCATTTTGATTAGAACGCACCGTCCCGGTTGCCCCAACTGTCGCCGTTAAATTACCACGCCCCACTTTCTCGGTTTGATATTCACTACCGGCATCACTTTTTGCGTTATTTTTTATTACAAAAAATGCGCCCGCCGCAACAGCAATAACTACGGCTATAATAATTATGGTTTTCTTCATTTCTTGATGCCTCCATCAAATTGTCGAGGTAAAAATCACCTCTAAATTTACCAAATAACTAATTTTACGCAAAAAATAAGCAAACTTCATGCTCCCCGCGTAATATCAGTGGAATAATACCTTCGCAGTTATCTCACAAAATCGTGAAGAAACGATGAAGGTTTTGTGAAAAGAGATATGCTCATTTTCACAGGTTATATTATAAAGGAATCTAGCCACACGACACTGTTGAAAAACTTTTCTCTCAAGCTCACGCAATACCCAAAGGGCATGCTTCGCGAAGTCGCTAAATCGCTAAGAAAAACTTTGAAACTTTGCATTTTTGCGGCTTTGCGTGAGGAAAAAGCATAGAACTCTCAAACTGTAATGTGACTAAAAAGGAATTTGAAATTGGGTTTTAGACAAACGCGAAAAACCAGAGCGCAAAACCTTAGTCAAAAAAAGTGAGTTTTTGGGTGCTGGCTAAAATTGACTGATTTAAAATTTCACCCGCTCTAGCCGCCGTCCTCGGCGGCGTGTTTATGAGAAGCCTGCGCCGAGGACG
>CAZERH010000285.1:0-3206 GCA_964515535.1 uncultured Anaerolineaceae bacterium | reverse complement strand
GCACCTTACTTTCCGCTATGCGCGAGACACTTGACGAAATGAACGTTATATTAACCTAGCAGTTAAAAAACACATATTTTATTCACCCCAAAAAGGAGTTCAGCATGGATTTCACATTCAAACGCATTTACAAAGGTCAGGTAAAAATGGTCGTACTAGATTGGGCAGGCACAACAATGGATTACGGTTGTTATGCCCCCGCGGTCGTTTTTATCGAAGTCTATAAAAATAAGGGTATCGACATCACGATGGAGCAGGCGCGCCGCCCGATGGGACTGCATAAACGCGATCATATTAAAGCAATTAGCGAGCAAGAAGAGGTCGCGGATATGTGGCAATCTGTTCACGGGAGGCCTGTCACGGAAGCGGATGTAGACGAGATGTTCACTGATTTTCAACCGCTACAATTGGCTTGTCTCGCCGATTACGCCGACCTAATTCCCGGCGCGCTCAAAGCAGTTGCTCTTTTGCGTGAAAAAGGCATTGTGATCGGCTCCACCACCGGCTATTTTTCCGAAGCAATGGACTTGCTCAAAAAAGAAGCCGCCGCTCGCGGTTATGTTCCCGACAACAGCGTCTGCGCTACAGAAGTTCCCGCCGGTCGCCCTGAGCCGTGGATGGTGCTTCAAAATATGTTCGATTTGGGCATTTTTCCGCCTGAAGCAGTTGTCAAAGTGGACGATACCAAACCAGGCATCTCGGAGGGGCTAAACGCAGGCGCGTGGACAATCGGCTTGGCAAAAACAGGGAACGAAGTCGGTCTGAATCTTGAAGAAATCAATGCCTTAGCACCCGAAGAATTGGAATCGAAGCTTAGAAAAGCACGCTTGGGCTTAGCCCAAATGGGGGCACACTATGTAGTCGATTCTATCGCCGAAGTTCCGGCGGTAATCGAAGATATTAATATGCGCTTGCTACGTGGCGAACACCCGTAACAAGAAGCGAGACTTCCCGCAGATTTCCGAAGTCTTAAAGACTTCGGAAATCTGCACTAGAATCTTGTCAGGCTAGGGAGGAATAAACAGGGTTGGTTTTGCGAAGTCTTTCCCGATAGAGTATGATTTCAATAAATTGCCAGAGAAAATCTCGAGAGTACCAAACGACTTGTTATCCTAACCTTTGGCATGAATCGCTTGACGAAACACGATTGTTTTGTTAACGTGCTTTCGGGTAGTTTTCCGCAAGGTAACTGCCCTATTTTGTACGGATAAATTTCGTGTTTTTTAAGTTGAGGAGATAATGATGATCTCGCGCGCCAAATTGCTTTTCCCTTTTTTGATTTTCAGTCTTGCCTGTGGACTTTTTGCCCCAGTAAAGCCCCTCTCCCCTACGCTTGATCCCGCTATAAAAACATCTACCGAAGAGGCGCGTATTCTTGCCAAAACCGAAACAGCGCGAGTTGCCCTTTTTACGCCCACGCCAAATATTCTCGCGACCCAGCTAAAATCCGATTCCGAAACCGCAACGGTCGTAGCATCGTATACATCCAGCCCCTCCCCCTCGGCAACTGCCCAAATCTCCCCCGCAGATTTAGTCGAAGAAGAGAATCCTGTCCCACCGCCTGCTGTCTCTCCGGGAGAAAGCTATAAACTTGAAAACGAAATGCTCATTGACGCGTACGGAATCCGCTATTGGCATCATACGGATAGTGCAACCGGCACAGAAGATGTAGTGCTTATAGAAAAAACAGAGATGGAGAGCATAAAAATCGAATCCGTCTCGGCAATCGTCATGTTAACGGACGATGATATTAATGGCGATGGCAATCCGGACATCATTATAGAAAGCTACACGGGGGATAACACGCACTGCTGTTATTCCACACAAGTTTATAGTCTAGGCGAAGAGCCAACTTTGATATTGAAAAAGCCCCCATCAAATACGAGCGGAGAATTTGAAGATATTAATGATGACGGGATATACGAATTTATCACCGCAGATGATGTTTTTTTCAAAAAGTATTGTCCTTTTGTAAGCTCTCCTTTTGTGAAAGTGATTATGGCGTATGATGCCCAAGAAGAGAGCTACCTCCCTGCCAGCCCAAGTTTCCCCGAAGAATACGCTCAAGAAATAACACAAGACACCTACAATGCAGAAAGAGTAGCCAGAGCAGGGGTTAGTGAAAACGGAGAATGGGACGAAACAACAAAATGTAGCGTTTTACCGTTAATGCTCGATTATATATATATAGGAGAGATAGAAACGGCTCGCACAGAGTTAAATCGCTTATACGAGTTTGATGACGTAGATAGATTTTGGAACGATGTCATGTTAATCGTACAAGATAGCCTTTTTTATATGGTGATAGAGGAGTAAAGTATGGACTGGCATAAAACCACCCTCGAAGTACGCACATCCGGAAAAGGTTTCTACGAACTAAGCGCATCGATTCGCACCCAAT
The DNA here is from genome assembly GCA_964515535.1 of uncultured Anaerolineaceae bacterium. Lineage (GTDB taxonomy): Bacteria > Chloroflexota > Anaerolineae > Anaerolineales > Villigracilaceae > Desulfolinea. The sequence goes on along the minus strand of CAZERH010000285.1, from coordinate 805 downwards.
TACATCAATGGGGGGTGAATGAAGGCATTTGCTATCTTTTTATAAAACACACCAGCGCGTCACTGCTCATCACCGAGAGTTGGGATCCCTCTGCCCGCACCGATTTAGAGACCTTCATGGAAAAACTTGCCCCCGAAAATGAACGATGGTATACGCATACTCTTGAGGGCGCAGATGACGCGACCTCCCACATCCGCGCGATGATGACAGATGTGAGTCTCACAATTCCCATAGACAACGGCAATCTTTCCCTAGGGCAATGGCAAGGCGTTTATCTCTTTGAGCATCGCAAAATTCCACACCACAGGCATATTTTGATGAGGTCGCTAACCTTTTAATCCCGTATAATAGTCTCTGTCAGGAATAAGACTTTCGCTCAAGCAGTAGTGCATCGCACCAACTTCGACAAAAAGATGCTAATTGACAAGTATTTTGCCCATCGAAGAACAAATTCTTATCATTTTGGTGCGATGCACCCTCTTTTCTAACCTAAAAGCGAAAGTCCTAAGGAGTAAGATTCTCAACCGCTACTCTTCGTGATACGTACCCAAGCATAAGTAAATTGGTATTCGTGTAACGCGAGATTTATCTCGCTCTACTCACAAAAGGCGACATAAATGTCACGTTAGAAGTATTCAAAATCGCGAAAAACTTTCGCTCAGGCATCTAATTAACGATAAAAAGCCAAATTTTTAAGCTGGTTTTTATTTCCAATATAATCTGATACAAAACTCACCTCAACCATCCCCGCATTTTTTTCGTAGGAGCTTTTATGCCAAAATATATCGCCTCCATAGATCAAGGC
>CAZERH010000284.1:0-3211 GCA_964515535.1 uncultured Anaerolineaceae bacterium | reverse complement strand
GCGCGTGATTGAATCGCCCCGAGGAGGATGAAGCATGGTCACACTTAGCCCAGCAATTGTTTTTACAGAAACGGGACATGGTGATTGGCTTTTATATCAAATTACCAGTAATCCCTGTATTGATTCCTAGGCGATACGTCTCACAAATGATAATTTTAAGAGAGGTTCGTTAAGCAATTAGAACTTTCACTTTTGAAGTGCGTCGCACCAAAACGATGAGAATCTGCCCTTCGACGGACAAAATACTTGTCGGTTAGCATCTTTTTGTCGAAATTGGTGCGACACATGCCTGCGCAAGCGAAAGTCCTAGCAATGTCAGTTTTGCACGTCCCATGAAATTTTTTACAGAAAATTTGATAAAAAACACATCGCCATTTTAGATGACGAAACTTTCAGAACGATATTAACCGCTACCATAAAAACCTTATCGAAAAATATCCTCGAATGACTAACCAAAAACTTGAACGTTCAATTATGTGCCCACAGTGTAGTGCGCCACTTACGCCACATCGTTTTGGGCTGTCCACCGTTTGCCCTTATTGTGGAGCCACTGTTCAGTTGGATGATGCCCTAGTATCGGCAGAGCGATTTCACGAGGCGTTCCGAATTTGGAATTCTCCAAAGACTTATCAGATTCCAGCTTGGATTTCAATCGGAGATAGGCACTGGGCAGTAAGCCATCGCATTGCTCAAGGCGACATTTCAGATGTCTACCGAGGGGGGCGCGCCCGATTTCCAACGGAACTCACGATCTTGAAAATACTGCGTGACCGCAAGGATATTGCTCAATTTGATAATGAATGGGATGCCATAGAAGCACTCCATAACAGTAATGCTTTAGGGGCAGATATTTTCACGAAACATATTCCACAACCAGTATTCCATGGCGATATTTCTGCCGGTTCCTTTGCGGGAAAGCGCATTAATATATTCCGTTGGACAAGCGGATTTCATCACACCCTCGCCGAAGTCATGCAGGCTTATCCACAAGGGATTCCGCCACGAGCTTCAATCTGGATTTGGCGGCGTATTTTAGAAGTGCTTTCATTCATCCATGCTTCCGGAATGGTTCACGGGGCGGTTTTGCCCTCGCATTTGCTTGCTCAAGAGAACGAGCATGGCATTTTGCTTGTGGGCTACAGTGTCGCCGGTCAGATAGGCGAAAAACTGCGAAGTATCTCGAAAAACTCTGCGTCCTTTTACCCCAAATTTGCAAATTTTCGCTTAAAATTGACAAAAGAACTGGATCTCTCCATGAGTGCCAAATCTATCGTAGCGGTACTGGGCGGGGAGCCGGAGAGTGCTTCTTTGCCAACCGCCGTGCCATCACCGCTGGCTGAAATTATCCAAAGAATCGCCTTAAGCAAAACTCGAAGTGAAGATGCTTGGTCTATTCGCGAAGAGCTTGGGACAATTGCTAAAGAAGTCTTTGGCACACCGCAGTTTATTCCTATTGTGATGCCAGATTGAAATCCGAACGGTTTTTTTCTGAATTTAGCTTAAAGACGATGGTTTTTCTGTCCGAAATCAAGGTTGTCAAAGATGTTTTTGGAAACCTTTCGGATTTACTCGGGATGAACCGCACCGCGCGTGACCTAAACTTGGGCGGACTCCAACCAACATTTTCGAGAGTGTAAGCATTCTCCTGCTCACGCTGTACATCTGCTTGGGTTCGGCTCCCAAGCCTAAAACGCGCGCGTTACGCTTTTCATAATCCAAAATAAAAAGGAGCTTTAAAATGGGAAACGGTAATTATAGTCAAGTTGCACACGAGGCACTTTTGCGTAAACGGGCGAGTATCCCTATGGAGCGGGTGTTTAGGCAAAATAAATGTCATCCACTAATGGACCCGAAAGGCGTGCGTTTGCGAGAAAGCCGCGATAGCGAAAACCATCCCAATTCTTTGGGCATCGTTTTTGCCTTAGATATTACCGGCTCGATGGGATCTATCCCAAAGCTGATTGCCACCAAACAATTGCCTAACTTTATGAAGGTGTTGACAGAATGTAAAATTGACGACCCGCAACTCCTTTTTATGGCGGTTGGTGATGCAAATTATAATTCTGCGCCACTACAGGTGGGGCAATTCGAATCTACGGCAGAGTTGATGGATCAATGGCTGACGCAGGTTTATTTGGAAGGCGGTGGCGGGGGCAACCGGATGGAAAATTATGAGTTGGGGATGTATTTTCTCGCCACGCACACGGAGATGGATTGCAAGGTGAAGCGCGATAAACGCGGCTATCTTTTTATGACGGGTGATGAGAAGGCATACCCCACGCTCTCTAAAAATATCGTAGAAGCAATTATTGGCGATCAATTAGACGATGATTTAAGCACAGAAGAGATTGTGGCAGAGTTGCAAAAAACTTATACGCCATTTTTCATTATCCCCGATCCCAGACGAGCAAAACGATGTGAACGTAGCTGGCGAGATTTGCTTGGCGATCATGTTCTTTGTTTAGAATCTTCTCAAGATATTACCTTTGTTTCAGCAGGAGCCATTTTGCTGAATGAGGGGATTGTCTCTAATATGGGAGAACTCACAAAATATCTCAGTGATGCAGGGATGACATCTAGTCGGCGAGGACCCGTTGTAAGAGCGTTAACGCCTTTTGCTGAACTTTTCTTTCAGGTAGGGAGCGATATTGTCGAGAGTGAAGATGAAAATCCCGAAAAGAAAAAAACTAATTGGCTCTCTCGTCTGTTGTCTTGATGATTTTAGCTTTTGCTAACGATATGTAAATTGCTCAAAATCGGTTGCGTTGCATACTAACAAGAATAGAATATCAAAAGAATTGACAAATGAACTCCATCATTGATGCACAAGAGTATTACGATCAGATATTTAAAAACGTCCATTTGGAGCAAGGTAAAATCTTAACTGGCAAGTTTACTGATTGTATATTTATAAAATGCTCTTTCGAAGGTGTTGTATTGAGTAATTGCAGGTTTTCCCAATGCACATTTCAAGAATGTAACCTGAGTCTTGCTCAAATAACAGGGAGTTCATTTCCTTCTACGCGTTTCGAGAAATCAAAGCTAACGGGCATCAATTGGACGCAAGGAAACTGGTCTTTGATTGGTTTCAGTAATCTGATTGGGTTCTTCGACTGTGTGCTCAATCACAGTACATTCATTGGATTGGATCTCAAGAGTATCCAAATGAATAACTGTATAGCCAATGAAGTTGATTTTCGTGATACAGTTT
>CAZERH010000283.1:0-3238 GCA_964515535.1 uncultured Anaerolineaceae bacterium | reverse complement strand
TACAGACTATTACCATTTTTTCGGTCATTTTATTACTCCTTTTTGTGTTGTAGTAGCGACTGAAGTCGCTACTACAGGGTTCTTTAATCTGCTGTGGCTAACGCCGCAGCTAGTTTTCGATTGTGTTCTTCTGCTCTAACTTTGACCGCTTTGAAATAAATTGCCAGCGGACGGTAGTAGAGATGCGCCCATTTGCCGAAGGGGACTTCGAGAATGAGCATTGGGGCGGTGAATGCCATGTGGATGATGTAGATGTAATAGGTTGGCAGCGGGAGCCCCATATAGCGGAAGATGTGAAGCAGGATGCCGGTGAGGGCGACTGCGAAAAGCAGCATAGGGAAAATCCAATCGCTGGCGTGCGAGAAGCGATGCGCTTGAATTCCCTTTTTGATGCGTCCCCAGAGGGCATAGCCCGCTCCCCAGAGCAAGACGATGGTGGCGTAGTAGCCGAGCCAACGCTGCGGGTGATAGAGCGGATAGATATTGTCGGTCTGGAACCATGAGAGGAAGAAGATGATCATTACGAGCATCAGCCCGTAGCCGCTGACGAGCAACAGACGGGTAATGCGGGCGATGCGTTCCTGCGTCATCTCTTTATTTTCAACATCTTCTTCTACGCAGGTGTCCCATTGCTTTTGGGTCAGTCCGTGATAGATTAATTGCCAGGCTTCTGAGATGTAAATCGAGAGCGGGATAGGCGATTGGTTACTAGAAAGCATCACGGCGTTGTACATTTTCAAGATATTGCCGCCAATAAAGAGTAGCAGGAAGCCTGCCATGATCCAATCTGCCATGTGGACAACGTGGATTGGTGCGAAAGTGTTGAGTTCCACGCTATCTGTCACTATTGGTCCGCTAAAGAAGACGAAGGCCAACACAACGAGAATGGCAAGTAAAATCATCGAACCAAATTCCCAAACTTTGGATGTGTAGAACTTTCCCGCCAACCCCGTCCAATCATATTGTGCAGTTAGCCAGCGGCGGGTTGCCATCATCGTTTCGCCGGGTTCTGCGCCTTTCGGGCAAGTTACCGAGCATTCGCCGCAGTAATAGCAGAGCCACGGATCGAGACTCTGCAACATCCCTTCTTTATGTCCGATCTGCACCATGCGAATCATATTGCGTGGAAAAGCATATTCATCGCTGGTGAGCGGACAGATGGCAGTGCAGTTACCGCAGTTGAAGCATTTCTCAACGCCGACTGCGCCATATTTCTTCAATTCTTTCAGGAGAGTAGGGTCAACTCGAATTGCCATTATGCTTTCTCCTCTGCATGGGTGTACAAGACATATTCGCCGCACATGCCTTCTTCGGCGACCACATCATATTTTTTCAAGGCGGTGACATGCCATAAAACCTGATGTGATGGCATTTCCATTACCTCGGCGATTTCCGGGATTGTTTTGGGCGTATCCCGAATTGCCTTGCAAATCTCACGATGGATGCGTTTATGCTCCTTGAGCAGAGCTTGGGTGCGTTTTACGGTCACGTTATACTCTTTACGCAAATTCTTCAGCATCTCTGAATGGATTCGGGCTTCTGCTTTATTCATGCTGGCATCTCCATTAATTCCCAGAGGTCAAGGGCGATAGCGTCTATCATTGCGTCGTACTGATTGAGCGTCCAGCCTTGAATATCAATAGCCCGATTTGGGCAGGCACTGACACAACCGCCGCATCCCGCACAATTGGCAGGGGTGACGACAGCCCGTTTCACATCTTTGCCGTTGATGCTAACTGTCTCCAGCTTGAGCGCGTCTTCGTACTGACAAACTTCGATGCAGGCTCCGGTTCCATCGCATTTTTCGGGGTCAACATACGCCACGAAGGGATCGAGTTGCACTTCGCCTTGCCCCAGCAAAACGGCTACTTTCACTGCCGCCGCCGAAGCCGCCGCAACACTTTCTTGAATGGTCATTGGTCCCTGCGCTGTGCCAGCCAAAACCATGCCATTGACGGCTGTTTCGACCGGTTTTAGTTTGGGATGTACTTCTGCGAGGAAGCGATCTACGCTACGCGAGACTTTGAGCATCTGTACAAGGTCGTCAATTTGCGTGGGCATCATGCCGACTGCCAGCACGACCAAATCTACGGGGACTTCCAACTCTTCGCCCCAAGTCAGATGATCTTTAGCGCGTACCAGCACAGGGTGTGTATCTCCCGCGGGGGCGGCGACCACTTCGGGACGCTTGTTGCCGTGGAAACGCAGGAAGCGCACCTGGTTTTCGAGAGCCTCTTGGTAATAGGTCTCATGTCCACGCCCGTAGGTGCGGATATCTTCGTAGAAATCGTAGATATTTGTGTCGGGGAAGCGTTCACGCAGTTCGTTTGCCATGTGCAAAGTTGCTGTGCAACAAACGCGGGAGCAATAGTTGTTGACTTGCCCATCTGCTTGGGGTTCGTGAACGCCTTCGAGTTCACGGCTACCCACGCAATGGATCAGGGCGATGTCGTTAACCGCGTGCCCAGCCCAGGTCAGGGTGTGTGTCGTCTTATCCAGTGCTAAATGACGAATCAGTTGGGGTAGCGTGATAACTTCGGGGAGTTCCTTGTAGCCGTATTCCCCAATACGAGGCTCGTAGGGTGTAAACCCTGTCGCCACAACAATTGCGCCGACTTTCAAATCAAAATTCTTGGGTTCGTTATAAAAGGTGGTCGCTTTTCCTTTGACGAGAATTGGCTCACCGTCGTAGTTTTCCCAATCCACCGCGGGGGTGGGTGGGTAACAATTGGGGTACGCCTTATAAATCACCTTGCGTTCGGTTAATCCATAATTGAAGGCATTGGGAATTTTTGGCATATTTGCATCCAGCACGGCTTCGGCAATATCATCGCTAACGCCGCGCGATTGTTGCAAAATCTTGATTTGGTAATCGCCGACATAGCCAGAGACACCCACAACTTCTGCTTGGGTAAAAATCGTGACTTTAGGGTGAGAAACCACTTTTTGGATCAGCGTGTTTAGGGTGGCGCAGGCATTTTTATTAGTCGGGAAAGTATTATCGAGTTGTGCCATGTGTCCACCCAGAAAAGGCGATTTTTCGATCAGGGTGACGCGAATACCGCGTCGTGCGGTATCCAGCGCAGTGCGCAGTCCCGCCACGCCGCCACCGATGACCAGGGCGCGCTGGGTCATGGGGATGGTGTCTTCTTTCAGGGGTTCCAGCAGGCGGATGCGCGAGACCGCCATCCTCACCAGATCACAGGCTTTCTCCGTGGCCGCTTCCGGATCCTGCATA
>CAZERH010000282.1:0-3244 GCA_964515535.1 uncultured Anaerolineaceae bacterium | reverse complement strand
GCCGATGAAATAGCGCAGGCGCGGGTCGTTGTATCCCGCCACGCGCATCTCGTGCTGTTTGAGTTCGTCACGGCTAAAGATGATAATCTTCTGCGGGTTTTTCTCCGCAAGCAGGATTTTGGTGAATTTCTTCCCGAAGGAGCCTGTCCCGCCGGTGATGAGGATGGTTTTATTTGTCCAGTTCATAGTTGTTCCTTTTTTATCCGCAGATTACGCGGATTGTATATTTTTTTATTTTAGTGCTTTATTGAGATAGTTCAGCACAATAAAGTTCAAAGTCATTAACATTTAACTTGTTCAAAGAACATAAATTGTTTGATGTGCTACTGATTGCAAGTGATATAAGCTGTCTCTGTGTTTTTGCTTCAGGTAAATCTAAATCGTATAGATTTGCATTTTCGCAACCATTTGGAAACAAGAATTCTATTTTATTATCTTTTGTTACCCATGCTATGACAGAAACAGATTCATTTTGAGTAACCAATGGTTTTGTAATAACTGTTTTGTCCCCTGATAAAACAGTTTCCGACCACGGCAGAAGAGAGTTACTTATACATTGATAATATGCTCCCGTAATCGTACTTCCTGGAACAGGTACTTGGCCTGTCCAATAAATATAATAATTTCTAGCATTATCTATAAAATAAGTGTCGTATATTGGTAGATGAATACTTGTTTTTGTAATATCACCAACCACACCATTTTCCCAAGAAGAAATTCTTAAATTTCCCATTAAATCTTTACCATACAGACGAACACCAGATGATTGATTAGGCTTGTATTTCCAAAACACAAAGCCATCCGTGACTTCTGGTGTGATAGGTTTTGAAATATCCCACCCTTCAGGTGTTTTAGTTAAATAAAAAAAGTCATAATTTACCCCTACGGGGGCTTTTATTAAAGCATGAATATTTAATTGGGAATCTGCGAATAATTCACCTCGTAAATTTGAGTTTTTCTCTGTAATATACACTTCGTTTTCTACGCTCCAATTTATCCCATCAAATTGAGCGTAAAGTAAGCGGTAGGGACCTCCTAGCTTCAATTCGTTATACCAAAGAATATGAATATTTCCATCAGAGCTAACAACAGGAGTTGCGTAAAGTTTTGATTTTCCTAAAGTTAAGGATATTGGCAAAGATTCGCTCCATACACCATCTTGAAAATACGAGTGGTAAATAAAAGCTTCATCATCGCTCAAAGTATCCCAAAAAAAATGCAGTTTCCCATCTAATCCAATTACTAATTGAGGGTTGTTTTGTGGGAGAAATTCAAAAGTAGGGGCTGGTAATTCATTCCAAATCCAAGTGGAGCTATCTGCAACATTAATTTGGGTTATTAAAGATGAAGAATCAAAAGTAGGTACAGTGGTAGGTAATGTAACCTTAGGAAGGCTAATACAACTCATTGTAATAATAGCAATCCCAATAAACAGTAATTTTCTAAGTGATATTTTCATGTAAATTAAAAACTACTCATTTTCTCTTCTTTCTCAAAAACAATCATCGGATATTGTCCGTTTTCGCCAAAGAAGTGCGGAGCGCGTTCTTCAAGCCAGTAGGCGAAGTGCAAAAAGGTTTTTCCACCCAATTTCGGATGAATGAACCAACGCAAGAATCTGGTGCTGAGACTGCGCCATGCGTAAATTTCGATGGAGAATAAATCAGATAATTCACTTTTGAGCCATTTTGCATTCATTTTTCGGACAAAAGTCCCGGATTCCTTCTCACCGTCTGAGCCTTTTTTATGATGCTGGATAGGGCGACCTGTCAAAACACGCCCCAATTGGATGAAGGGTTCAACCAAACGCATCAAAAGCGGATTTCCCCAACCGTTCACCACCACCGCGCTCCCTCCTTCTTTCAAAATGCGGTAAAGTTCCATATACGCGGCACGATGATCCTCCACCGGCAAATGGTGAATAGTGTGCATTGAGACTACACCATCAAAAACGCCGGAAGCGAAGGGCAGATTTGCAATATCAACCACAACCGGCAGGGCATGTGTGCCGAGTCGATTTTTGGCTTCTTGCAAGGCTGTAATCGAAATGTCCGCGCAAACGCGGTATTGGTATTCTTCCGAATAGGTCAGATATTCCGGATATTGGACGGGTCCAGAACCGGCATCTAACAAAAATCTACCGTAAGGCGGCAAATGATTATTGACACGCATCCGCGTTTTGTGGATATATTCTTGCGAAACAGGGCGCAAATCCTCGTAGCGGGCGTTTTGATAATTTCCGTCTTCTTCTTGCGACCATCCGATTTGGTCGTAGAATTGACGGACTTCTTCTTTTGTATTTTTTGTCATATTTTTTTATAGGATGAAAAACTATACGCGTTTTTGGTTTGCAAGGCGTTGGTCAACATCTGTGCGTGGATAGAGGCAGAAAGTTATCATAACACTGCCCTATAAAATCGTGAGGAGCAGATGCGTTTTTTTTAGTATTTCTGCATCCATCAAAACGCATCGTTCCCGTAAATCGTACCATAATCTAAAGGCGGTGTTATGCTGATTTCAGATTGAATGATTGCAAGGTGCTACGCCTTGCCCTCCCTCCCTCCCTGACGTATAATCGCCTCATGCCGATTCTCGACAAAAACACCCTCGATTTTATCTCCCGCAGCCCAAAGCAAAGCCGCCGTATGGGGATGCGCCTCGGTGCAATGCTCCGGCTTGGCGATGTTGTTTGCTTACAAGGCGATCTCGGCGCGGGGAAAACAACCTTTGTTCAGGGCTTGGCACAAGGCTGGGGATCACTCGATCCCGTTTCCAGCCCAACCTTTATCATCGTCAATATCTACCGCCGCCCCGATGAGAATCAGCTTTTTCACCTCGACACCTATCGCCTCGAATCCGCCGCCGAAGCCGAAATGCTTGACCTCGATGAAATGCTCGCCAGCGGTGCGCTCGTCATCGAATGGGCAGAACGCATCGAGAGCATCCTTCCCGCCGAACGGTTGTGGATCAACCTCGAATATATAGATGAAGAACACCGCCGCCTACAATTTACCGCGCGCGGCGCATATTATCAAAAAATGATCAAAAACCTAAGAAAATCCGCCTTCGGAGTCGCCTAATGCTCCTCGCCGTAGATACCTCCACCACCCAAGTCGGCATCGCCCTTTACGATGGCATCCAAGTCATCGGCGAGAGTCTTTGGCATGGCAAATTGCGCCACACCACCTCCCTCGCTCCCGAAATTGATGCCCTGCTCAAACGCACCAATCGGAATATGGATGAA
>CAZERH010000281.1:0-3255 GCA_964515535.1 uncultured Anaerolineaceae bacterium | reverse complement strand
TGTGATGCACTACTGCTCGAGCGAAAGTCCTAATCGTATAGTGAACCCCTTAAACAAAAAATGCGCTCTTCACAGAACGCATTTTTCATAGCGGGGAGGGCGGGATTCGAACCCGCGGTCGAGGGAACCCCGACACCCACTTAGCAGGCGGGCCCAATCAGCCACTCTGGCACCTCCCCAATAAATTGTTAATACTCGGATGAAAGTGAGCGGAGGGAGAGGGATTCGAACCCTCGAAGGGGGAGACCCTTACCTGTTTTCAAGACAGGCGCCTTCGTCCACTCGGCCATCCCTCCGAGCGAAGCGATTTTACCATAAATGCTTGGATTTCATATTAGCAATTTACGGAGGAGTACTCAAGGATTTACTCGGTCTCAAATAAAAGAAAAGGCTAATTTTGACAGATTAAGCTCTTCCCTTCTTGCCCCTACACTCACCCTGTGCTAAACTCAAGGTATGGCTGAAAACACCATGCTCCAAGAAGCAATTGAGGCAATTCGTCAGGGAGAAAAAGCAAAGGCGAAAGACATACTCACGCGTCTGCTCAAAGCGGATCAACATAATGCAAGCTATTGGGTCTGGATGAGTGCCGCAGTGACAACCCAAAAAGAACGTATCTACGCGCTAGAAACCGCCTTGCGCGCCGACCCTGAAAACGCCTCTGCTAAACGCGGACTTGTGCTACTTGGGAAAATGCCCCCGGATGAAAACATAGAGCCTTTTCCCCTCCACCATCCCCGTTTATGGGAAGAAGAACTCACCGAAGAGAAAGACCAAGAAGAAAAAGAAACCGGTGTTAAAGGCTTAGCCACTAACCCCATCGCCCGCTTGGCTGGGATTGCGCTTGGCGTGATTGGCATTATCGGCATCGTCATTTTTGGATTCTCGCGACAAAAAAACATAACGCAAACAAACGCCGTCTCCCTGGGACCCACCTCAACCTACACCTTCACCCCCACCGCGATTAATGCGAAACCGGTCAGCACACAAGCCTTTGTCGGTCCCACACCTCTCTCAGCTTTGCTAGATGCACCCTATACCCCAACACCGCTCTATGTAAATACACCGCGTTCGGTGCAAGCAAGCGATTACGGGAATGCAGTCAAAGCCGCCTACCGAGATGAAAACTGGGAAGCCCTAATCTCTGCTATGGAACAAATCGCCACCCTCGAACCGGATAGTGCCGACCCTCACTACTATATCGGCGAAGCCTATAGATTTATGGGGAAAAATGCCAAAGCCTTCAACGCCTACGAAGAAGCCATCAGAATTGACGAGAATTTTGGTCCCGCCTATTTGGGCAAAGCACGCGTGCATCCTTATATTAACGCCAACGCAAATATAAAACCCAACTTAGATATGGCAATTGAAAAAGACCCCTATTTTGCCGAAGCCTACGTTGAAAGAGCCATATATTGGCTTAAAAAAGAAAAATATGAAAACGCCTTCGAAGATATCGAAGAAGCGCGCCAACTTGCGCCCAACTCCCCTTTAGTATATTTCAATCTCGCCAAAATTTACCAAGCACAAGAAGAACTCGAAGATGCTCTTGAAGCCGCCGAAAAAGCATTAGAGCTTGATCGCACTCATCTTGAAAGTTATTTCTTGTTGGGACAACTCTACGAAGCCAACGAACAGATAGGCAAAGCCAAAGAAGTTTTAGAAATTTATGTAGCCTACGAAGAAGAAAACGCCGAAGCCTTCGCCATTCTCGGTGGTGCGTATTATGAAAACGAAGAGTACAGCGAAGCCATTGAATTTCTCGACCAAGCAATCAAATTAGACCGTTTTTCCGGCATCGCATATTATTACCGTGGTCTTTCATATTTTGCACTTGAAGACGCAGAAGGCGCAGTATACAACTTGGAGAAAGCCAATCGCTACATCTCAGATTCTTTCGAAACCGGCATCGCGCTCGCACAAGCCGAACATCTTAACAAACACTACGGCAACTGTTATTTGCGCGCGGAGAGTGCTCGTCCACTAGCTGAAACAGATGACGAAGAAGCCCTCGTTTACTACTGGATTGCAACCTGTCACGAAGGACGCAACGATTTCAGATCCGCCAAAACATCTTGGGAAGCTCTACTTGAAGTCCCCGACAGTTCAGCGGATATCCGAGCTATGCAAAAAGAAGCCCGCGAACATCTTGCCGAACTCTACACGCCAACCCCCACCAAAACACCTGCGCCCACCAAAACCCCCAGACCCTCCCGCACCCCAAAGTCAGATAACTAGAGCCTCATGCGCACAGCCCAAATCATCTACAATCCCTCAGCGGGACGATTTCCTGTAGCGGATGCGATTCCCTCAGCGGGACGCGTCTTAATGGACGCGGGATTTTTTGTAAACGCCACCGCGACGCGCTCGGGTGAACATGCTACTGAACTAGCAAGGTCTGCCGCGGAGAAAGGCATCGATGCGGTCTTTGCTGTGGGCGGGGACGGCACCATCGGGCAGGTTGCCAGCGGATTAATTGACACAGAAACCGCACTCGGAATTCTGCCCGCTGGCACGGCAAATGTTTGGGGCAAAGAATTAGGGATGAAACCTTATTCGTGGATCGCGCGTAATGCTCTCGAAGAGAACGCAAAGCTCCTCGCCAAGTCGCCGGTTTACGCGGTAGATATTGGGGTATGCAACCAACAGCCCTTTTTAATGTGGGCAGGTTTAGGGCTAGATGCGCTCACCGTCCAAAAGGCAGAACCGCGTTTTCGTCTCGAAAAATTCTTCACGGTTCCAGAATACGCGACGTCTGTTCTCCTAACCGCCGCTCGTTGGCGTGGCATTGCGCTCCGTATTTGGGCAGATGGTGAGGAAATTGAGGGGCATTATATTCTTGCTGTAATCAATAATATCCGTCATTATATGGGCGGGCTGACCAATCTCTCACCCGACGCAATGCTGGACGATGGTATTTTTGATTTATGGCTCTTTGATGGAAATAATATGGCAGATGCTCTGCGCCATGTTTTTGAAATGTGGGGCGGACGACACATAGACTCAGCCCATACTCGCTGTATTGCTTTTAGAGAATTGCGCTTAGAAGCCGACATTGATTTTTCTGTTCAAACGGATGGTGAGCCGCGTTTTGATACAAAAAGAGCGGAAATTAGCGTTCGTAAAGGTGCCTTACGCGTTCTTATGCCACCGCATGCCTTAGACGCACTTTCACAGGAGCCAATTGCATGAAACTTGAAAATCGCTGGGTTATTTTGGGCGCATTGGGCGTGGCTATTCTTTTATTTCTTCTCG
>CAZERH010000280.1:0-3256 GCA_964515535.1 uncultured Anaerolineaceae bacterium | reverse complement strand
TTTAGCAACGGAGAAAAATCAATGTCAAGAAAAATCCACACCATAGACCTGAACTTTCTAAACCGAAAAAATGCCATAGCCGTCTATCTAATTCCCCATTCGGCGGGTGCGGTTCTCGTAGAATCAGGTCCCGGCTCAACCACCTCCGTTTTGGAAGCGGGCATAAAAGAACACGGTTTTGCGCTAAAAGATATTACGCACGTTTTTTTGACGCATATTCATCTTGACCACGCCGGCGCATCGGGCTTTTTAGCGAAGCAAGGCGCGCAGATTTGCGTACACCCTCTGGGCGCACCGCATTTGCTTTCCCCCGAAAAATTGATAGCCAGCGCAACCCGTATTTATAAAGACAAAATGCAAATGCTTTGGGGGGATTTTTTAGCCGTCCCCACAAATAAATTAATGGTAGTCGAAGATGGGCAAGAAATTAGCATAGGCGATTTAACATTGACAGCCATTCACACCCCCGGACATGCCGAGCATCATATTTCTTGGTGCATAAAAGAAGATATTCTCTTTACAGGCGATGTAGGCGGCGTGCGGATGCCCGGCTATAACTATCTCCGCCTACCGCTGGTGCCGCCGGAACTGCATCTCGAAAAATGGCATAATAGCCTTGAAAAACTACTTGCCCGGAACTGCAAGCGCGTAGCCCCCACGCATTTCTCCATCTTTGACGATGCCGAAAAACACCTGAAATCCGCTCTCTCCGCGGTAGACGATACATCCCGCTGGCTGGAGGAAGTGATGCCCTCCGAACCCACCATCGAAGAGTTAGGGCAAAAAATAGTCGCGTGGATGAAAGAACAAGCGCAGGCAGAAGGTGTTAGCGAAGAAACCCTTCAGGTTTACGAAATCGCCAACCCGCTTCACATGTCTTCGGTGGGCTTGGCGCGTTATTGGAAAAAATTTAGAAGCTAATTTTGAGCAACTCCCTAATTCTCAAGCAGTAGTGCATCGCACCAACTTCGACAAAAAGATGCTAGTTGACAAGTATTTTGCCCATCGAAGAGCAGATTCTTATCTCTTTTCCTGACTGATAAATCTTAAAAACCTCACCACAGGGCACACTGAGAGCACAGAGAATCTTTAAAAACATGAAAAAACGCTGTGGTCTTTGTGGACTTTGTGTAGCACCCCACATGTATTTGTGGGACTGTGGTAAAAAAGCACTGAAATCTAGTTGCCTGACACTTTGGGAAAACGCCCTTCAAATCTCACGCAAAGGCGCGGAGTCACCAAGAAAAACAAGCTATTTATGGGTATTCCCAAACAAATTTGCAGAAAAACGGCTTGCGTAAGCATTCAAAATGCAAATAAAACTTAAAAACTTTGCGTCTTTGCGGCTTGGCGTGAGACAAAAACAGAGTATTTTGAAACTGTCAGGTAGCTAGCACTGAAATTAGTTTTGCCAGTCAATCAGGTACCCGAGCAAAAACAATTTGGTACTTGCGTAACGCGAGATTTATCTCGCCCTTCTCACAAAATGCGACATAAATATCGCACTACGGTGTCTTAAAATGCTAAAAAACTTTTACTCGGATACATAGAATCCGCCCTTCAAACCGGCAACCCTATATTGCTTATCCATTGCCTCTCGACTGCGTAGCGCTCGGGGCTTCTAATCAAGAGGTGTAAAAATGAAAACGCAAGACTTTGTACAATTGGAAGAAAAATACGGCGCACATAACTACCATCCTTTGGATGTCGTCCTAGAAAAAGGGGATGGCGTTTGGGTTTACGATGTAGAGGGAAAAAAATACCTCGATTGCTTGAGCGCATATTCTGCGATTAATCAGGGACATGTTCACCCTAAAATTTTGCAGGCTCTCATCGACCAAGCCAAAAAACTAACCTTGACCTCACGCGCATTCAGAAACAGCCAATTACCGCTGTTTTATAAAGAATTGGCTGAAATTAGCGGCTACGAAATGTCTTTGCCAATGAATAGCGGTGCTGAGGCGGTTGAGACCGCCATCAAACTGGCGCGAAAATGGGCATATCAAATTAAAGGCATAAAAAGACATCATGCCGAAATCATTGTTGCAGAGGGGAATTTTCACGGGCGCACAACCACAATTATCTCCTTCTCTTCCGAACCTTTTTATAAAGATGATTTTGGACCTCTCACACCCGGCTTCATCTCCGTTACCTATGGGGATGCCGAAGCAATCGCGGAAGCAATCACACCGAACACCGCCGCAGTCATGCTTGAACCGATTCAGGGTGAGGCGGGCGTTGTCATCCCTCCGGCGGGATACTTAACTCGCGTTGCCGAAATTTGCAAAGAAAATAATGTTCTCTTCATCGCCGATGAGATTCAAACCGGTTTGGGGCGCACGGGGCGTTTCTTTGCCTGTCAACACGAGGGAGTTCGTCCGGATATGACCATTATCGGCAAAGCTCTTTCTGGCGGATTTTATCCCGTTTCCGCTGTTTTAGCGGATGAAGATCTGATGGGATTATTCCAGCCCGGTGAGCATGGCTCTACCTTTGGCGGGAATCCGCTGGGGGCGGCAGTGGCTCGTGCCGCAATAAAAGTTTTGGTCGATGAGAAGCTAATTGAAAATGCCGATGAGTTGGGGACCTATTTCATGGAGCAATTGGCAGAAATCTCTAGCCCGCATGTTAAAGAAGTGCGCGGCAAAGGGATGTTGATTGGCGTGGAACTAAAAGAAGAAGCTGGTGGGGCGCGGCGTTTCTGTGAAGCCTTGCAAGATCGCGGTATTCTGGCGAAAGAGACGCACAAGCATATTATCCGCTTTGCGCCACCCTTGGTGATTACAAAAGAAATTATTGACGAGGCACTCCCAAAAATTCGCGCTGTATTAAATATGGCGTAAAGAACGGGGCTCTCCTTGCCCGCTGATTGACAGTCAATCTTTTTTAGTAAGTACCTGAGCATAAATAAACTGGTATGAACGTAGTGCGAGATTTATCTCGCTTTACCTGATTGACTGACAACAGCTAATTTCAGGGCATTTTTTGCCACAAAATTTACAGAGACCACAGAGTTTTTTTTCTCCTGTTTTTAAAGATTCTCTGTGCTCTCAGTGTTCTCCGTGGTGAGATTTTTAAGATTTATCAGCCAACCGGTCTCGAATACTTAATTGCTCAAAATGTTGGTGGTTGATTATTACGTAATTAGGACTTTCGCTTGCGCAGGCATGCATCGCACCAACTTCGACAAAAAGATGCTACCCGACAAGTATTTTGTCCGTCGAAGGGCAGATTCTCATCGTTTTGGTGCGACGCA
>CAZERH010000279.1:0-3271 GCA_964515535.1 uncultured Anaerolineaceae bacterium | reverse complement strand
AATCCGGCGAGACCAAAGATGTCCTAAACGCCCTCGAAATCGCCGAAAAACAAGGCATGACTCCTTTCGGCATCGCCAACGTGATTGGTTCAACGCTCACGCAATTCACCAATAGTTGTCTCCCCCTCGGTTGTGGCTACGAAATCAGCGTCCCCGCGACCAAAACCTTCACCAACCAAGTCTACAACTTCCTCTATCTCGCCTACAAAATGGCGGGACGTGATTTATCTGAATTAGAGAAAATTCCTGCATTAATGGAAAAAACGCTCGAAATGGTCGCCCCGCAAATCGAAGCCCTCACCCCCACCTTAGACGGCGTAAACGACCTCTACACCCTCGGCTACGGCACAACTTTGCCGATTGCTCTCGAAGGTGCATTGAAACTGAAAGAAATCACTTACGCCCATTGCGAAGGGATGCTCTCGACCGAATTCAAACATGGTCCTCTCTCCGCCGTCACCGATAACTACCCGATTATCTTCTCTACGACTAAAAAAGACATCCCCCTCATCATCAGCGGAATTAACGAAGTCGCGGCGCGCGGCGCGCGTGCCATCGTGATCGGTCCCGAAGATGAACGTCTCCGTGCCAATGCCAGCGATATGATCGTCATCCCCGATGTAGACAATGAAAATATCAGCGCGTTGCTCGCTGTTTTGCCTCTACAACTGCTCTCCTATCACATGAGCGTTGCCCGCGGCTACGACCCCGATTTTCCGCGCAATTTGTCAAAAACGTTGACGGTGGATTGATTTTATAAAACCAAAGACAACAAAAGTCTTGGAGACTTTTGTTGTCTACATTCGATAGGCAAAGTATTTGTCGATTAACCTATTTTTGTCCAAGTTAGTGCGATGCACACTTTTCAAAAAGACCCCGTTCCCTTGAAGGGAACGGGGTCTTTGCTTGCGCTAATTTACCGCACATCCACCAAAACCGCCCGAACAGCTCTGCGGAAAAGGTAGTCACCCGTGAAGGGGTTATAGAACTCACAAGTAATCAATGTGACCCAATCATATTCTTCAGGTTGAAAGGCGACATCCATATTCTTAGCGGTGACTAATTTACTCTCGCGCACTTCGTAAGTATAAACAAGTCCCCACGCGTGGATTTGAACTTGGTCACCGTATTTTAGGCTTTTGATTTGGGAAAAAACGCCCGGACGGTTATACGCATCCCAAACATGCCCCGTTAAAACCGTATTCCCTACCCAAGTGGGGAAGGCGGAACCAGCTAAATATCCTGCCGATTCGCCTAGCCAAGTTACATCCCAACCTGATTCTGTTTGGGGAACGCCAACAATTGGAATCTGTATATCTAATTTGGGGATGATTAGTTCAAGACCAGTAGATGTATACTTCGCGGCACTCAAGCCAAAATCCACGCGCGTCACTTCCCCGTGAGGAAAGCCCGTATCAGGGAGAAGCTCCGTTTCCAAAGAAGGAGACTCAGGCATTGGCGTTGGAGAATATGCCTCAGATGAGTATACCGTCGCGCTTCCCTCATCATCATCTTGCAATCCGTCTGAAATATCATCTGTTGTATAACTGCTTCTAGGGGAGCTATCGGGGTCACTTTGTCCGGCATAAATGATCTCAGCGCGGCTTTCCAGCACCCCGATTTGCCGAACGATGATTGTGATTTCGAGTGTTTCAGTAGCTCCAATGGCAAGATTCCCTAAATCCCATTCTCTTGTGGCGGGGTCATAGCTTCCGACACTAGGATTATTTGATATATACTCATAACTAGCAGGAAGTGTAATTTCTGCAAGAATCGCACTTGCATCGTATGGACCTTGGTTGTGTATTGTTGTCGTAAGTATAATTTGAGTATCTTGAGCCGGAGTAGAATTATTTACGCTGTGACTTAACTCAAGGTCTGTCCAAATAGACGTGGCTCCGTTTACAACTTCGTTAGTGTTGAGGGAATAATCCATAATTTTTGTATACGAAGCAGTGCCGCCAGCAATATCAACACGATAAAGCGCGGTAGGAGAAGTTGCATAAAGCGTTTGTCCATCACTGGCTAACCCCCAAATCCCTTCGCCGATGAGGGGCTCAGTTTGACCTAAATTAACATAAGAAATAAAATTTTTATTATCATCTAGGGTAATTTCCAATAAGAAGTGTTCATTTACCCAAGCTCCTCCCCCCCAATGTTGCATCCCCCAAATAGCGTAGGCTTTACTATTTGCAAATGCAAAATCGCCTGCGAAACCGCCGGTGGGATAATCACCGCTCATATCACGCCAAATAGTCTCGGTGTCAGACTTATAATTATCAAAATAACGAAAGCGTTTCAAATGCTCGTAAGGGGCATAACTTTCAAGCCCACCGCCCACATAGCCACGCCCCGTTGAGGCATCAAAAGCAAGCGCATTTCCCCATTCAAAAGAAAAGGGGTTGCCAACAGGAGCAAGACTACCATCGCTGAGATTGATTACGCTTAAAGAGGCATCTCCACCGTTTCCATAGCCCATAGAAATCCCGTATAGAGAACCATCCGGTGCGAAGCCAATATCGCCAAAATCTCCCGATGCCGAACCTGAGACTATGTCATGGGTAATGATGTCGATTTGCGTTGGCGAATTTTCCACATTTCGGATAACGATAATTCTGTTTTGGTTGGTAACTAACCAAATATCCCATGCTTTAGCAGAATTAACAATAATTGCTGAAAAGAGAAGTGCCAAAAGAACACTACGCCCTATTTTCAGAAAAAAGGATGAATAAGAAGAGAGAGGAGATTTATTAAACATAAACATAAAAAATATTGCAAATTAAAGTAAAAAAACCTTTTAACCACACGACAGATTTATCAAAGAAGCACATGCTGGTTGAGTAGGCGGTGTTTTTCGCCACGCACCCGCACTTGTCACCGCAGGTGCAAGTATCAAAATCAACATTTAGCCTAAAATCGCTTGTCTTGTGGTTTCGATACACCCTCCGCTATCGCTTCAGGTTACTTAACTACCTTTGAAAACAAAAATGTCAATCGCTAGAAAATCTTTGCTCCAGAAAAACCATCTCACTCTACAACTTTGTAAAGTTTTTGTCAAGAGTAGAATATTACTAATTTTGTCATATTTTTTTCCGTGCCATTAATCGATATCACACAAAATAAGCTAAAAACATGAATAACATCAATTATTAAAAAAGTAGTGCTTTTTAGCACTACTTTTTATCCGGAATTTTGAGGAATCTGGCAGGAGAGAATTACTCAATAAAAATCTCCACATGCTCGCCATCTTCATCATCAAGCACATCTATGA
>CAZERH010000278.1:0-3276 GCA_964515535.1 uncultured Anaerolineaceae bacterium | reverse complement strand
GCAGATATTGCCCGATGGTCAGGATGTCCACGTCCCAATGGCGTAAATCGCGCATGGTTTCTTTAACTTCATCGATCTCTTCGCCCAAGCCGACCATGATGCCGGATTTGGTCAAGCCCCGCGGCATCAGCTTTTTGGCGTTTCTTAGCACAACTTCCGTTCTCGCATAGTCACTTTGGGGCTGAATTTCTTTAAAAAGCCTTGGCACACTTTCTACGTTGTGGTTCAAAATATCGGGTTTTGCATCCATGACGATTTTTAAAGCTTCTACCGAGCCTTTAAAATCGGGGATGAGTACCTCTACCGAGCAGTCGTCCAATAATTCTCGAATTCGGCGGATGACCATCGCGAAAATCGGCGCACCGCCATCTTTGCGCTCGTCTCTGTTAACCGATGTGATCACGGCGTGCTGTAAATTCATCGTTTTTACGGCTTGGGCAACGCGCTCGGCTTCTTCCCAATCTAGTTTTGGGGGCAGACCATGTTTTACATCGCAAAATTTGCAGGAGCGCGTGCAAATATCGCCGAGCATTAAAAAGGTGGCGGTTCCTGAGCCATAACATTCGCTCAGGTTGGGACACATCGCTTCTTCGCAGACGGTGTGCAATTCTTGACGGCGCATTAGCTTGCGAATTTCTTTGGTCGCTTCTTCTTTTTCCGCACTGATTTTGATCCACGCGGGTCTTCGTTTGGGTTTAGCGGTAGATGCTGAGGGTCGCACCCGCGCTCTTGTGGGGGTAGCAGGCATAAATCAAGTCCGTATCGGGTAATCTAATCTAAAAAAATTCACCACAGAGATCACAGAGTCCACAGAGAAAAACTTTGTGAGCTTCGTGGTGAAAAAATACAGGTGGGGATTCGGCTAATCGTCCAGTTTTTTGACTTTTAGCCGAACGCCCTGCACCTCGACAACTTCGAGACGTGCGCGTTTTGAGATGGGTCTCGTTATATCAACATTTTCTGCGCTCCAGATTTCGCCATCCACATGTGCGCTTCCTCTGGGGGTGAAATTTGTTTTTGCATATCCTGTTTTGCCTATCATTGACTCGTGTCCGGTTTTGACGGGCGTTTTTTGAGCGCGTAGGGCAAGGGTGAGAATGCCGGTAAACATGAGGGCGATGAGCAGAGCGACAATGAAAACCAGCGGCACGGAAACGTGCGCAAATTGGGGCGTGCTGGGCATATTAAAGAGAGCCAGTGCGCCGACCACAAAAGAGCCGATTCCCGCCGCGGTGAGCGCACCGTGCGAGGGTGCTTTGACTTCCAAAATGAAGAGGACGAAAGAAATAATGATGAAAATTAGCCCAAAATAATTGACGGGTAAAACGCCCATGCCATAGGAGGCGAGGGCGAGGGCAACTACGCCGATAAATCCCGCCACCCAACCGCCGGGGCTACCGAGTTCGATAAAAATTGCCTGTGTGCCGATGGCGATGAGTAGAAATACGATATTGGGGTTGGTGAGTAATTTGAGCAAATCTTCGAGGAGGGAGAGGGGGATTTCTTCTACGAGGGCATTTTGGGTGCTGATTATTTGGCTCTCACCGTTGATTTTGACTTCATGCCCATTAAGTTGCGTTAGTAAATCGCTGAGGTCATCGGCGATGAAATCTACGAGATTGGCTTCGAGGGCTTCTGTAGCGGAGACTGCCCGAGCGTCTTCGATGGTTGCTTCGGCGAGGGCGATAGCTTCTGCTCCGCGATCTTCGGCAAGCGTGCGGACAGTTGCTTTTAAGACTTCGGTCTCTTTTGCCTTCATTGTTTCGCCCAAATCTGCGCCTTCGCCGCTCACCGGGCTTGCCGCGCCGATAATTGTCTCCGGTGCCATCGCAGAGGCATGACCGGCGAGGGTGATGAGCGTTCCGGCAGAGCCAGCCATCGCACCGCGCGGCGAAACATAAACGATAATCGGAACGCGGCTGGCGCGAATGGTTTGCACCATTTTATTCATCGTGTCTATGCTTCCGCCGGGCGTGTTTAGTTCTAAAATGAGGATTTCGGCGTTTTCTTGTTCTGCCACTTTGACCGCTCGCTCCAGATATTGATGTGAGGCGGGTGCGATGACTCCGTCTATAGTCATGGTTTTAATGGAGGAGAGACCACTTTGCGCGTTTGCAGAAGATGCGGCAGAAATGAAAAGAAGCGCGGAGATTAATAAAAGAAGAGGGCGGGAGTATTTTTTCATGATGGGTGTATTATACTGTGAAGGCGTAAAGACGTGAAATATGTTTCTAACGCGAATATGCGCTCATTAGACCCGAAAGGTCTCAATTAAATCTATGACGAATTTCAACAATCTTGCGCAAGGATGCCTTTTTAAACACCATCCAAAGAGACCTTTCGGGTCTACTTTCACATTGAGATAATTTACTGATAGGAGTTCCCCATGCCAACAAAAGAAAAAACCTTTACTCCTAAAATAATTATACAACTTCTAATAGTCGTTATCATTACTCCCCTTCTCCCCATCCTCATCTCTCAAAAATGGGATTGGACAGAAGCATGGATCTATGCAGGCATCCAAATACTTGGTTTCATCATCAGTCGCGCCCTCGCCGCTAAAGCACACCCCGATATACTCCAAGAACGAGCCAAATCATTAGAACGTGAAAACACCAAATCATGGGATAAAATACTCGCCCCCCTCGTTGGATTAAGTGGCGTATTTATCTCTATTATAGCCGGGCTGGATATGCGCTATGCGTGGTCGGGTATTTACCTTTCATCAGGCTGGAAAATCTTCGCCATCACGCTCATTCTTTTGGGCTATGCCTTAGGCTCTTGGGCAATGATAAGCAATCGATTCTTCTCAGGCGTTGTCCGTATTCAAGAAGATAGAGGACACCATGTTGTGGATACGGGACCTTACGCGTGGGTGCGGCACCCCGGCTATGTGGGCATCTTCATCGTTAATCTTGCCGTCCCCATTTTGCTCGATTCGCTCTGGACTTTTGGCGTGGTTGCCCTATTCAGCGTAATCATCATCCTCCGCACCGTGCTGGAAGACCGCACTTTGCAAGAAGAGTTGCCCGGCTATGCAGAATACGCACAGAGAACGAGATATAAATTATTCCCGAGAGTTTGGTGAAATTTTAGCTTGACCCTATTTCTGCATCACGGTAAAATCACTGTCGCTATTCCAGTAGAATGCGGGAGTCGCCAAGTGGTAAGGCATCAGCCTTCCAAGCTGATATTCGCGGGTTCGAATCCCGTCTCCCGCTCAATGTTGGTTGAATCTGAAAAATCAACCAACCGATTTGGGGCCCGTAGCTCAGC
>CAZERH010000277.1:0-3288 GCA_964515535.1 uncultured Anaerolineaceae bacterium | reverse complement strand
TTTTCTCAGGGCATGGCGAAAAAACGAGCGTGGGCGATGAAAAAACGAATAATCAATTCGTAAAAGGAATGCTTTAGCCGATTTGGGGAATCTTCAAATAAAAAGCCCCCGTTTCCTTGAAGGAAACGGGGGCTTTTTATTTGTTGTCTACAGGACACACAAAAACTTCTAGCTACACGGCACTTTTATTTTTGCAGGTGGTTGAGTAGCTCCGAACGCTTTTTCGGAGCATATCGAAACCACAAAATAGCTGTTTTCTTCGTAAATGTTGGTTTCGATACGGCGAAAAGCATCGCCTACTCAACCAACGCACACTTCTTTTACCAAACCCTCATGTGACTAGAAAAACTTTTAGAATTTCGGCTTTCTCTTATGCCAATCCGTTTCTCGCTGATAAATGCGCCCAATATCGAAAAGCAATTCTTCACTAAAAGGCGCACCCATCAACTGCATCCCAATTGGCATCTTGGCATCGTCAAAACCAACCGGCAGAGCCAAGCCCGGCACCCCCGCCAAATTTGCAGGAAGTGTAAATATATCCTCAAGATACATCGAAAGCGGATCGTCACCATGCGCACCGATTTCAAAAGCCGTTGTGGGCGCAATTGGCGTAGCAATGGCATCCACTTTCTCGAAAGCCCGCGTAAAATCCTGCCGAATTAGCGTGCGAACTTTCTGCGCTTGTCCGTAAAACGCCTCATAATATCCTGCCGAAAGCGCATAAGTACCGAGCATAATTCTGCGCTTTACTTCATCACCAAAGCGCCTTCCGCGCGTCAATTTATAAACGTCTTCCAGCGTGGCATTTCCCTCTCGCGGGGTATATCGGATTCCATCAAAACGAGCCAAATTTGCCGATGCCTCCGCCGGAGCCAAAATATAATATGCGGGGATAGCATATTCCGTATGCGGCAAAGAAATGGGAATAATCTCTGCCCCCAACTCTTTTAATTTTTGGATGGAAGCCCGCACCGCGTCCTCAACCTCAACTTGCGTGCCTTCGATAAAATACTCTTCGGGAATACCAATTCGCGTGCCATCCAGCGACTCACCATTCTGCAATCTGCGCGGCGTGGAGGGGGAATCTACGCTTGTGGCATCGAGCGGATCTTTGCCCGCCATCGTCTCAAAAACAGGAATAATATCTTCAACCGAGCGCGCTAAAACGCCAATAGAATCAAAAGATGAACCATAAGCCGACAAACCGTAACGCGAAACGCGCCCATAAGTTGGCTTAATGCCCGTCACGCCACAAAAAGACGCGGGTTGACGCACCGATCCGCCCGTATCGGTGCCGAGGGCAACGGGAACCATCCCCGCCGAAACCGCCGCCGCGCTCCCCCCAGATGAGCCGCCGGGGACGCAATTTAGATTCCACGGGTTATGTGTCACACCGTAGGCAGAGTTTTCGGTGGATGAACCCATCGCGAATTCGTCTGTGTTCGTTTTCCCGATGATGACCATGCCCGCGTCTTCTAGTTTTTTGACAGCTGTAGCGGTAAACGGGGGCATAAAGCCCTCGAGAATTTTCGATCCGGCAGTGGCGGGCATTCCCTCTACCATGAGGACATCTTTAATAGCGATGGGGATGCCGTGCAGAGGTGAATCGGTGCGCTTGGCTGAATCCGCTTTTGCTAACGCGTATTTTTCGTCCACATGCAAAAAGGCGTTGATTTCAGGCTCAAGTTGATGAACGCGCTCAAGATAAAAACGCGTCAGTTCCGTGCTTGTTATCTCCCCATTCGCGAGAGCATTTTTTAATCCGAAAAGAGAGAAGTCTTTAATTTTCATCGTTTTTTCTCCCCAAAAACAGCCGGTACTTTGAATTGATTTTTGTCGGTATCGGGCGCGTTTTTAAGCAAATTTGCGGTAGAAAGGGAGGGGCGAGAGAGGTCTTTTCGGATAGGACTTGCCCCTAAAACCGCGTTGGCGGTGGGAGAAATGCCGGTGGTATCAAGTTCGCTGAGTTTGGCGATATGCGCCAAAATATCGGAGAGTTGCTCACGGTAGCGGGCTTTTTCTTCTGCGCTCAAATCGAGACGAGCGAGTTTGGCAATATGTTCTACTTCTTCTATTTTTAGTGACATGGAATCTCGTTTTTATTGAATGGGATAGGAGGAGGATTATAAGAGGGAATGAGAGATGTTGCAAAGTATCTACCACTCTTCTCCATACCAGCGGAGATATTCCGCTACATGCGTGCGCCAATAATTTTCGTTGTGCAAGCCGAGATATGAGCGCAATTTATGCGGAATCCCTTTTTCTGCCAATAAATTTGCAAAAGCGACTACTTTTAGGTAGTCCTGGTCTTTGTCGCCAATATCTATATATATTCGGGGCAAAGAATTGTCGGGGATTTCTTCAAGCCAATCATCTAGTTTGGCATAATCTTCAAAAAAAATAGCCGGTGAATGTGCGCCAAAACTCCCAAAAGTTTGCCAATATCTCAACCCAAAATGGATTGCCCAACCTCCGCCGCGTGAAAGTCCGCCAATGGCACGGTATTTCTTGTCTGTGCGGGTACGGTAAGTTTCGTCAGTATAAGAGATAAATTCTTCGATAAAAACCTCCGAAAATTCCGCATCATTTATTGCCCGCAAAGAGTATTTTTCATACGGCATTATAATAATATAGGGGGGAATTGCATCCTCTATGCCTAGCCGAATCCATTGATCATCTTCAAAATTTGCCCCGTGCAAAAGATAGAGAACGGGATAGCGAGTCTCGGAATTGAAATCGTAGCAAGGAGGCAAGTAGATATAAAAATTAGGCAATACAACCGAATCAAACGCGTGTCTTTGCACTTGCCCGCGCGTCTCCGTGCATTTTTCCGATGTTGGGCTTGGTTCCGTTAAAGTCGGCGTGGATACAGGAGGCGTAAAAAAAGGCACAAAAGTTGGCGTTGGAGATGGCGAGATGGGCGTTAAGGGCGCGCAAGCCGAAAGCCACGCAAGAAGCGCGCTTAATGCAAAGAAAAAATGAAATGCTTGACGTTTGTCCATGCTTGCGATTATACTCTTTTCTCGTTCGGGGCGTAGCGCAGTCCGGCAGCGCACCGCGTTTGGGACGCGGGGGTCGGCGGTTCGAATCCGCCCGCCCCGACCATTTTGTTACCGCTGATTATCCCAAAATCGGCAAAAAAACACCATCATTTCTGATGGTGTTTTTTTATATCCTAACTATATCTTGACAAGCAATTTTGAATAGTTTTTTTTCTGCTTCTAACGGATTTCTTAAGCCTTAATCATGGTCAATAACATCTTGAATTTTTGGGTTGCCTTTATCGCG
>CAZERH010000276.1:0-3301 GCA_964515535.1 uncultured Anaerolineaceae bacterium | reverse complement strand
TTCGTCAATATCCACTGCTTCGAGGGCGGGAATTTCATACATGAGCGGATTTTCACCTATGCGATGGTTATATTTGATTAAATTCTCGCGCGTAAACAAATAAATGCAGGAATTTTCCTCGTAGACGGGATCTAAATCCTGTGTTTGGATTAATTCGCGCGGGTTGTGGTTGATGGCAGTGCCGTGACGATCGTACAATCGGGTTTGCCACCGTGTTACCGAGAAAAGTGAGTCTTTAGCAGGATACGCTTCGAGAAACGCGCGAATTCCGGCAGATACCGTTTCCGATCTTAATAACGGATTGGTGCTATGCGTTTGCAAATAAAAATCTGCTTCGACCTGCTCAGTATCGTAAAGCAAAATATCGTTCATCGGGCGGTCATCTGCGCGGAGATGCTCGGGACGGGCAATCACGCGCACTTCGGGAAAAATTTCGGCGAGTCCATCCATGATGGGCTGGGAATCAGTATCCACAACAATTACATCAATTTCGGGGACGGATTGCAAGGTCTCAATAATATGATGAAAAAGCGGTTTTCCGGCGAGTTCACGGTAGTTTTTCCCCGGCACGCGCTGGGAGTGGTGCCTCATCGGGACAAGGGCGGCGATTTTCATGATTTAAATAGTAGTTAAGTGGAGTCTATAATAATTTTTATTGAGCCTAAGAAAATTAGACGCTGGTTCTAATTTCCCCATTACTTCTCTTTCTCGCAAAGGAGTTGGTTTATCTATAGAGAATTTGAGCTTATAGAAATAAAAAACTGTAATTAGTAGCCCTCCCATCGAATTTAGTACATTTTTAAGATTTGCATCAGCAAAGTGTTCATTTCTTTGGTGTTTAACTTTATTATAACTTTGCCACCAGATTGGGTTTTTTCCTTCAGCCCAATTTACCCAAGGTTTAAATGAAAGTCCGTATCTGGGAACATGTACCTCTTCATTGAAGATATTAGAATAATGGGGAAGTATGATTTCCCGATAATTATTAATATTGTTCGCGTTTTCATCAGGCTCTAAAAGGTTACAGATTTCTTTGGCTATTACATCCACTTCTGATGATGCCGCAAGTAATAAGTGAGCTAATTCTATCGAATAGGTCTCAAAATTTTTCTCGCTGAATTCTATATATCGGGAGACACCTTCTAAGTCACTTTCCAGAGCTAGGAAGTAGTTCCAGTGTAAAAGAGATTCCCTCACTTGTATCATTTGTAACTCCTTTTTGCAAGTTTTCTAGTCATATTCTATTGGCTCAACAGGACGCGGCGCGGGCGTTTTCTCTGAGAGAATCCCCGGCGGATAATAAAAGGCTTGATGCAGTTGTGAGTCAATTTTGCCCGAATAATGATAGCCCTGATAAGTGCCGAGATATTGCAAAAAACGAAACCAGAGAATACTCTGCCAATTTTCTTTTAAGATTTTTTCACGTTTTGCCTGCAATAAATCGGAATAGGTGCTACTCAGCCACAAGCGGATGAAATTCCAGAGAGAAAAACGGCTTTGGGGCAAAATCTGTTTCATCGCAATCGCTTCGCGTCTATAGCGGTTATGCACTTGGGCGGGAGTCTCATCGTGGAGGTGAATAATCTCGGATTCGGCGGTGTAGGCGATGTCGTAGCCAGATTCCATTGCCCAACTGCTCCACGCCAAATCTTCGAGACCGGTTAATTGTTCGTTATAGGGATGTTGCTCCCAAAGCGATTTGCGAATCGTGGCGTTGGCGTTGTGCGAATAGGGATGTCCCTGACGGGGTTGGGAGATGTCGGGGAAGTATTGTTTAAAAAATTGATGCTCGGAGTATTGATTAGTCGTACCGCCTCTCTGTTTTCCATAACTCACGGCGAGATTCTTGTTCTCGGCAAATGGTTTGAGCAACTGCTCCAGCCAATCGGGGTAAACGGGATAGCAATGTGCGCTGACGTTGACGATAAATTCGCCGCTGGCGGCGCGTACACCGTAGTTGAGGGACCGTCCGAAGGTGAATTCTTCGGGTGTGATATGGACAATTTTAGCACCGTAGCTTTCGGCGATAGAGACGGTTTCGTCTGTGGAGCCGGAATCGACCAAAATCACTTCTACATCATTAAGGTTTTGGTGTTTAATCCCTTCCAGCAGGCGACCGATGTGTTCGCCTTCATTATAGGCGCGGATGATAATGGAACAAATTACCAATTCTCATCTTCCTCATAACCCAACTTAATCAACAAATCACCTGCCACTTCTTTGAAAACGCACTTATGCTCCTCGGTGAAATACTTTTTCCATTCACCGGTTTTGCCGGAGCGGAAGGTGGGGGAGTTTTCAGGGTTGATGCTTTTTTCGAGAATATCAATTGCTTTTTCACGTTTTATGGGTAAATCCGGGATACGTTTGCTAACGTGGTCAAAGACTTTTCCCAAAGTGTTGCGTCGGTCGTGGATGAAGTCTTCAAAATGGAGGGGGAGAACTTCGGGGCAGTTGAGCCAATCGGTATAGAAGGAGAAGCGTTCGGCGATGTTGGGGAACTCAACATCTGCATCGGGAAGCCCCAAAATGCTCACGGTGAGTCGCTCTTCAAATGTGTGTAACTCTTCGGCGTAATATCTGTGGTGATGGTGATCGGGCAACATCTCGGCGATGTAGAAAACGTGTGAGACGACCACATCGCGCGGGTCGCGGTAGATGAAGAAAGGCACAAAAGTTGGAGATGCAACCCTCTTTACAACTGCCTCCCAAGCCAAAAGATGCGCGGCGGTCACGTCCAGTGGTCGCAGAGAATCCAAGTAAAGCAGGGCTTCGTCCACGCTCCGTTTGCGCCCGGTATCCCCATCGTAAGAAGCAAAACTGACCGGAATATGATGCGCAAAAGGCGTAAACTCTGAAAATCCCAGCAAAATCTGGTTGAGCAAATGGGTGCCGCTTTTGGGAAATGAGATGCCCAACAGAATGGGCCAGCCATTTGGTGGCGCGTTTATTTCAGAGAAACGGGGACGGCGCACAGCAGTCTCGGTGCGATACGCATAAATGCGCAACTGGTCACGCATTTTGGGCGGTAAGAGGGCTTTGATTTTGTTTGTTGTAGACATTAAAACTCACCATATATAGATTTGTTCACGGGCAATTGTATCAGCTTTCGGGAAGTTGTTTCTAGACAGTTACTTGGACAAAGTGCCGATTAAAAAGCTGAATCTAAGCGACAAATTAAGGAGCATTGATTTTAGGTGTGATGCAAAGGTTTTGGTAAACTCGCCGGTTTGGCTACTTCTAAATTGACTTTTCTCTTATTTTGGATATACTGAAATTATATTTTTATTCTAGTCACATG
>CAZERH010000275.1:0-3305 GCA_964515535.1 uncultured Anaerolineaceae bacterium | reverse complement strand
ATCCTTCCTTTACGCACGTTTTAACGGAAAAAATTCCCTCTCCCAGATTCTGCTTGAGTTAACGGGAGCAGGTCTAATTATCGGGGCGTTGCGTCCTACCAATACTTGGGACTTATACGCCTACCTTCCCCTCACCGCGCTCATTGTCGGCTACGCCCTCTTCCGTTCCGGTCTTAGAACACGGAGCAACACGGAACTTACGGAGGAAAACAAATTTTCTCCGCGTAATCCCCGCTTATCGGTGTACAAAAATCTCCTCTATGCCCTCGTCGGGATGGCAATTCTCTTTGCGCTTTCCACCTTTTTCTACCAGCCCTATATCAACGCTTTCGGGCAGGCTTACGGCGAAACGCGTCGCTGGACAGGCTCGCATACACCGCTCACCTCATACTTCATTCAATGGGGCGTTTTCCTCTTCGTGATTGTCTCGTGGATGTGGTGGGAAACGCACGAATGGATGGCAGAAACGCCGCTCTCCGCGCTCAAAAAATTACCCAAACACTGGATTAATTTAGGCGGCGCAATTTTCTTAGCACTGCTCATCGGGTTAGCCTTCCTCGAGGTCAAAATCGGATGGATAGCCGTACCGCTCTTGTTTTGGGCTGGGGTGCTGATCTTGCGCCGGAATCTCAGCGAGGGAAAACGTCTCGTTCTATTCCTCGTTGGCACCGCCTTAACTCTCACCGTAGTCGTCGAAGTG
This sequence comes from uncultured Anaerolineaceae bacterium, assembly GCA_964515535.1. Classification (GTDB taxonomy): domain Bacteria; phylum Chloroflexota; class Anaerolineae; order Anaerolineales; family Villigracilaceae; genus Desulfolinea. The sequence goes on along the minus strand of CAZERH010000275.1, from coordinate 2,605 downwards.
ATCGTTTTGGCGGGCGACATCGGGCGGATGAACACCGTCTTCAAACTTTATCTCCAAGCGTGGACTCTCCTCACCCTCAGCGCGGGTGCATCTCTGGCTTGGCTACTCCCCGAAATCAAAAAGTGGACTCCAAAATGGCAGAGTAGCTGGAAGAACGTGGGCATAATTCTCCTCGCAGGCGCACTCCTCTTTACCCTAACAGGAACGTTCGATAAAATCCGCGACCGCGTTCAATCGGATGCGCCCGCCGGTCTTGACGGCATGAAATATATGGAAACCGCCACCCATTGGGATGAAGGCGATCTTAAGCTGGGACAAGACTACACGGCTATTTTGTGGATGCGTGAAAACGTGCAAGGCTCGCCCGTAATTGTGGAAGCAAACACCCCTGAATATAGATGGGGAAGCCGATACACCATCTATACCGGTCTCCCCGGTGTTCTCGGCTGGAATTGGCATCAACGCCAACAACGCGCTTTAAATCCCCCCAATTTGGTCACCGACCGCGTTGCTGAAATCCGCACTTTTTATGAAACAACAAATATCGATGAAGCCCTCGCCTTCATCAAAAAATACGATGTTCGTTATATTATTGTCGGACAAATGGAGCAAAACTACTATGCCGGCGTAGGACTGGAGAAGTTCGAAAGGCAAAACGGAATACTCTGGGATGAGGTCTTCAAAGTGGAGGGGACAAGGGTTTATGAGGTGAAATAAAAAACGGGACTTCTTACGAAGTCCCGTTTTCTATTTCTATTTTCCCTGCCACCACTTGAACTTTTTCAAAATGGAGCCCCCTAAAAATTCGCGCGCAATAGAGTTTTCAGGCACCAAATTGGCATCGAGGGGTAAAAACCATTCAAGAAAAGCAAGTAAGCGTTTTGCTTCGATACGTTCCGGCGTGCCGTAAGGAACTTGGCGCAAAAGCGGCTCGGCAAAAGGTTTAAGAGCCGCCAACTCATAAGCTAATGCCGAGTTGAACATAATATCGGCATTTTCTTGATAGGGATAAATATGTCGTTTTTCGCCGCGCCGTACCGATTCCCAGCGAGAGATAGTATTTTGGGCTGTGTAACCGCGTTCGCGGGCATCACGCACAATCCGCCGTATCAGTCGCGTATCAGTGGTAGAAACACGGTTATGGCGGTCGAGGTTAAGTTGTGTGAGCGCAGAAACATAAATGCGAAAAGATTGCGCTCGCAAAACCTCCGGCACCAAACGCGGATTCATGCCGTGAATGCCTTCGAGAATAATAATTTGTCCCTTCTGAAGTTGAAGTTTTTCTCCGGCTTCGCTCATGCCTGTTTTAAAGTTATATTTTGGCATTTCTACGCGTTTGCCCTGTGTCAGCTTTTGGAGATGCTCCGCCAACAAAGGCAAATTTAAGGCTTCTAAAACTTCAAAATCGAGATTTCCTTTTTTATCGCGCGGCGTTTTGTCTCTATCTACAAAATAATTATCAAGTTCAAGCGGAAAAGGAGAAATGCCTCGCGCCAATAATTGCACCGTTAGCCTGCGAGAAAAAGTTGTCTTTCCCGAAGAAGAAGGTCCTGCAATCAAAACCAGTCGAAAATCCTCTTGACGCGCCGCAATTTGACGCGCAATCTCCGATACAGATTGCTCGTGCAATGCCTCCGAAACCAGCACAATTTCTTGTTCTCGTCCCGCTTTAATGGCATTATTTAGCGCACCCACACTATCAAAACCAAGTTTTGCCAGCCAATCACCATATCGACGAAAAGCATTTAATAATTGCGGATAACTCCCCATCGGCAACAACTCGGTTGGTTTGTGGCGGCGCGGAAAACGCATTACAAAACCGCCTTCACACACCTCCAAATCAAACCAGCGCAAATAACCGGTCGAAGGCACCATATAACCATGGTGATAATCTATGTGTTCGCCCAACCGATAAAGCGTTAAGTAATTTTTTTGACGATATGCCAAAAGCGAGATTTTATCCCTATGCCCCAGCGATTTGAAATATCGGATAGCATCATCTATCGGGATTTCTTCTCGAATGAAAGGCAAATCGCTCGCGACCTCGGCTTGCATCCGTTTTTTGAGCATCTTCAACTCGTCAGCGGATAGCATTTCCCGCCCCGCTACTTGACAATAATACCCTCCCGACCCAACGGAGTGATCAATGGTTAATATCCCTTTGGGAAAAAGTTGTTGAAAAGCAAATTCGAGCAAAAAGGTAAGCGAGCGTCTATAAATTCGCGCCCCATCCGCAGAGGAAGTAAGCACCGGTTGAAGCGTTGATTCAGTCTCGATGATATATTGCATCTCGCGCAAATTCCCATTCACAATTGCCGCGACAATGGGCGCACCCGATTGAGCATCGAGAGTCTTGATAAACTTTTCTACGCTTGTTCCGCGTGGACCACACAAAGTGCGTCCATCCGAGAGATGAACTTCTACCATTTTGCTTGGTTCTGTGATTTTTATTGTCATAATTTTTATGTAGGATGTGAAAATAGTGGGGTAAGGCTTAGTTGACAAATCTTAAAAATTTCACCACAGAGAGCACAGGGAATCTTTAAAAACATGAGAAAAAACGCTGTGGTCTCTGTGAACTTCGCGTAGCACCCCACATGTATTT
>CAZERH010000274.1:0-3339 GCA_964515535.1 uncultured Anaerolineaceae bacterium | reverse complement strand
GATTTGAAAAAACTGCAAGCTGTCGCCGACAACGCCCTCACGGACGAACGCTATCACAAAGAGGCAAAACCCAGTGCGCCGATGAAAACCGACCAGAAATTGGGCTTGCTCGATTGCTTCGTTGCGCCCTGCGTGGTTGCCTGCCCCGTTCATCAGGATGTGCCGGAATATATCCAATTGATCGCCGAAGAGCGATTTGCGGAGGCTTATGAGCTAATTATCTCGTCAAATGCGATGCCATTTGTGACGGGATATATTTGTGAGAGTGCCTGCGAATTAAAATGCGTGCGGAACGATTATGAGGAGACCGTACGCATCCGTGATTTGAAGAGGATTGCCTCCGAAAAAGGTTTTGACGAGGTAATGAGCAATCTCGCGCCGAAAGCCCCTCATCGAGAAGCAAAGGTGGCAATAATTGGCGCAGGTCCGGCTGGATTATCTTCTGCTTACTTCCTCGGACTCGAAGGTTTCGACGTGACCGTCTTCGATAAAACCGACAAAATCGGCGGGATGGTGACACATGGCATTGCAGACTACCGCGTACCTGACGAAGCGATTGAAAACGATATTGAATTAGTTAAAAAGATGGGCGCGAAATTTGAATTGAATTGCGACCCAAAAATTGATGTGCAGAAACTAAAAGATGATGGCTATAAATACGTCCACCTCGCCATTGGTGCGTGGAAATCACGCCAGTTGCCCATCGAAGGTGAAACGGATAAGGTGATTGGCGCGATTAAGTTTTTGACGCAGTTTACTAGAGACCCGAAAGGTTTCAATCGTGCCCAAATAAAACCTTTCGGGTCTAAGATGAATATAGGAAAAAACGTAGCCGTTGTCGGTGCGGGCAACTCCGCAATGGATGCCGCTAGAGCGGCTTTGAGAGTTGAAGGCGTAGAAAGTGTAACCATCGTTTACAGACGTTCACGAAAACAAATGCCCGCCACACGCGAAGAATTTATCGAAACCACGCACGACGGCGTGATATTCAGAGAGTTGGTCAATCCCGTTAGCTTGCATGATGGCGTGCTGAAATGTCAGCAAATGAAACTCGGTGAAAAGGATGCCAGTGGGCGCAGACGACCGCTCCCCGTTGAAGGCGAATTCGTTGATTTCAAGATTGATACCGTCATCACCGCGATCGGCGAATTGGTCGAATATGAACTGCTCGAAGAAAACGGACTAATCCCCAACGAAAAAGGCGACATCCCCGTTAATAAATATCACGAAACGGATGTTGAGAACGTCTATCTCGGCGGGGACGCGTATCGTGGTCCCTCCTCGATTATCGAAGCAATTGCAGACGGGCGTGCCGTAGCAGAAGGTATCATTGAAAAAGAAGGCATCACCCATGCCTCTGTCAAAACCGCTAACGAATATGAATTCGATAAAAATGAACGACTTACAAATATCGCCGAACGCAAAGCTACAATTGCTCCACAAATCAGCACAGAGCTATTCAACACGAATTTTGCAGAGTCTACAAATCGCTGTCTTTCCTGCAACATCGTCTGCAATAAATGCGTCGAAGTCTGCCCGAATATCGCGAATACCCCCATCAAGGTTGAGGGGCTGACAGATGTAAATCAAATTCTACATCTCGAAGGTCTTTGTAATGAATGTGGCAACTGTGAAGTATTCTGTCCCTACGACAGCGATCCCGCTAAAGATAAATTCACCCTCTACTGGACAGTGGATGAATTCGAGAAAGGTCATCACGAGGGATACGTCTATACTTCGGAGAAGACCTTAAAGATGCGCTATCGTGACGATGTTTACGATTTGGTGCTAGAGAATGGCGAGGCGCGATTCAACGATTCGGCGATTCAGCAAAATGCTGAGATGGATGGAGTCTTGAAAATCATCAGCACGGTTGAGACGGATTATCCATACTTGTTACATTTAGATTCCGCATAAACAATTTTCAACACAAAGGACACAAAGAAGCACGAAGAGAAAAAGTTTTTTCCTTGTGACCTTTGTGTTTAACAAAATATCATGACAAAAAACAAACAACCCAACTCAAAAATGTGCTTCGTCTGCGGGCTGGAAAATCCCGTTGGCTTGAAGTTGAAAATTTACCAAACCGAACCCGGCGTCATCGAAACGACCTACACCGCCCCCGACCATTTTCAGGGCTATCCGGGCGTTCTCCACGGCGGGATTGTTGCCACAATCCTCGACGAGATCAGCGGACGGGCATTGATGGGCGATCCATCTGAGCCGCGATTTATGTACACCGCCAAGATTGAAGTTAAATATCGTAAAAACGTCCCGATTGGCGTACCGCTCAAAATTGTCGGCAAAGCAGGCAAAGCCAAAAAGCGCACCGCCGAAGGCTGGGCGGGAATCTATCATCCGGACGGGACGCTTTTAGCCGAAGCAAAGACCTTGCTGGTCAATCTCCCGCAAGAGGCGTTTGAGCGGGAGGATTTAGATGCGTTGGGCTGGAAAATTTATCCGGACGAAGAATGAACCGCTAATCTTCACCAATCTCACCAATTATTTGCGTAGATTAGCGAAAATTGGTGGTTAAATTATAAAATCAAACAAGCATCCAGAGTATAATAACGGGCGCTTGTTTTTCATACACATACCTTATGGAGGAGTTTCCATGATAACTCAATACCATCGCCCCAAAACCCTGACCGAAGCCCTGACCTTAATCGCCCAGCCGAAAACCTATCCCCTCGGCGGCGGGATTACGCTAACACGTTTCAGCAACGAAGATTATGCAGTCGTGGATTTGCAAGCCCTCGACCTGAACGCCATCGAGAAGAAAGGCAACAGTCTCGAAATCGGCGCTACCGCGACTCTGCAAGAGTTACTCGATTCCGCCGATACGCCCGATGCGCTCAAAAAAGCGATTCAGCACGAAGCCAGCCTGAACACACGCAACGCCGCCACCATCGCGGGGACATTGGTCGCCTCGGACGGACGCTCTCCCTTCGCAGTGATGATGATGGCTCTGGATGCCAAAATCACCTTGCGCGATACCAACAACGAAACCGAAACATGCCAACTCGGCGATTTTCTCCCTTTACGCGAAGAAAAGCTACAAAACAAACTCATTACCCAAATCAGCATTCCGCTGAATGTGGAATCCGCGTATGAGTACGTCGCCCGTACACCGGCGGATAAACCCATCATTTGCGCCGCAACCAGCCAGTGGGAAAGCGGACGCATCCGTCTCGTTCTCGGCGGCTGGGGTAAATCCCCCACGCTGGCGATGGATGGAAAAGGTGTCGAAGGAATCGAATCTGCCGCGCAGAACGCCGCCCACGATGCGGACGATGCTTGGGCTTCAGCAGAATATCGGCAGGATGTCGCGGCGACTTT
>CAZERH010000273.1:0-3347 GCA_964515535.1 uncultured Anaerolineaceae bacterium | reverse complement strand
TTTTGTCATCCTGTTTTTCTCCTCATTCATGATTCAATATGTTTTCAGAGTGCCGTACAACGGGAGTATAAGCTGACCGCCGCATTTGCACCCGCAACCTAATTTTACCCGAAAAAACTTAGGTAAAATCGCACGTCCCAAACATTAGACCCCTTAAATCTTCTCCTCAACCCACCCGACAACACTCGCCAGAGCCTCATCCAGCTTGGACGCGTCCGTCCCGCCAGCCTGTGCGAGGGTGGGACGACCGCCGCCACCTCCGCCCACCTGTTGCGCCACGAATTTGACCAAATCTCCTGCCTTGATATCGCGTGAGACTAAATCATCCGTCACTGCCGCAATCAGTTGCGGTTTATCTTTGACCACAGTTGCCAAAACCACCACACTTGATTCCGGGTGACGGTTGCGGAACTGGTCTGCTAATTGGCGCAAAGCCTTGCTATCGGCATCATGCACGCGCATCGTCAGAACATGAATATCGCCAACATCCTGAGTTTCATCCAGCACTTTGGAGAATTGCAAAGAAGCCATATTTTCTCGCATGGCGGAAACTTGCTTTTGCATATCGTTTAAGGACGCAATCAGAGATTCTGCTTGTTCCACGATTTTCGGGGGCGAAACATTAAGTTTATGCGCTACTTCTACGAGTAATTTCCGTCTTGCTTGATATTGTTCGAACGCCTCACGTCCTGTAATAGCCTCAATGCGTCTAATCCCAGCCGCCGCACTCCCCTCGCTCGTGATTGTAAAGAGACCAATATCGTTCGTTTCCTTTACGTGCGTCCCCCCGCACAACTCATTTGAAAACTCGCCCATCTGCACATTTCTGACTACATCTCCGTATTTCTCGCCAAATAATGCAGTCGCTCCGCCCTCCATCGCCTCTTGCAAGGATTTTACAGTGGTATTCAACGCGTAATTTTCTAAAATTTTACCGTTTATATACGCCTCAATTTTTTCGAGTGTTTCATAAGAAATCGCGTCAGGATGCGTGAAATCGAATCGCAACTTCTCTGGAGAAACCAGTGAACCGGCTTGCCGCGCGTGGTCGCCCAAAATCTCATGCAACGCGGCATGAAGCAGATGTGTGGCGGTATGATTTCGCATAATATCTTTTCGGCGCGCCATATCTACTTCGGCAGTTGCAGAATCACCCACTTTGGGATTGCCTTTTTCGACTTGACCGATGTGGACGATTAGCCCGGGCGCGGGCTTTTTCGTGGCTGAGACATCAATCTGCCAATCGGCATTGGAGATAACGCCCGTGTCCCCGACTTGACCGCCGCTCTCCATATAGAATCCCGTCCCCGGCAGAATTACCTCCACCGCGTCCCCCTTTTTTACTTCATTTACCTCAACACCCTTCACAAGAAGGGCTAAAACTTCACCCTCTACCTTGAGATTTTCATAAGGGTTGTATTCAACACCCTCTTCACCGAGCTTTCCTTCAGCTTTGAGTCTCTCTACCAGTTGGGTATACATTTCGGCATCTTCTCCGCCCAACTCGCCAATCGCTTTTCCTCCACCGGAGGCAATGCGATGCGAATCCATCGCTTTTATGAAACCCTCTTCATCCACGTCTAAACCGACTTCTTTGGCAATATCGCGCGTCAGTTCAAAAGGAAGTCCGTAAGTAGCATAGAGGTCAAAGGCTTTATCGCCCGCCAAGATTTTCCCGCCGCGTTTCTTCAAATCTGCCAGTAATTCGTCCAGATGTGCCATCCCGCTTTCAACCGTTTTCTCAAAGCGGATTTCTTCACGCGTTAAATTATCAAGAATAGTTTTACGATTTTTCTCCAATTCAGGATAAAACTCGCCATACGCGTCCACAATCGCAGAAGCGACTTTGGCAAGGAAAGGTTCGTGCAAATCTAATTTGCCGCCAAAACGCGCCGCGCGGCGAATAATCATTCGGCAAATATAATTCCGACTCATATTCCCCGGCACAACCCCATCCGCGATGAGAAATGCAGATGTCCGCGCGTGGTCGGCGATGACGCGGTAGGGAGTGAAATTGGCGAGCATTTCTTCTTCGCTATCTCCTGTCAATTCACGAATCGCATCCAGCGCGCCTTTAAACAGGTCAATTTTATAATTAGAATCTACGCCTTGCAGGGTGGCAACGATCCGCTCGAAACCCATCCCCGTATCCACATGGGTAGCAGGCAGAGGGTCAAGGGTGGACGCGTCGAGGCGGTTGTATTGGATGAAGACCAAGTTCCAGAGTTCGATAAAACGATCGGTGTCGAGAGTCTCCTCCGTCACTTCCCCCTCTTCAGGGCGTAAATCAATATGAATCTCGGAGCAAGGACCGCAGGGACCCCTCTCCGCCATCTCCCAGAAGTTTTCTTTGCGTCCGAGATAAAAGAGACGATCTTCAGAGAAGCCGGGTTGCTTTTTCCAAAATTCTGCCGCTTCTTCATCGGAGGGAATTTCACCTTTTTCGTCCTTAAAAACGGTCGCGTAGAGATTTTCTTTAGGCAAACCCCAAACTTCGGTCAGCAATTCCCACGCCCATTCGATGGCTTCCTTTTTATAATAATCGCCGAAAGACCAGTTGCCGAGCATCTCGAAAAAAGTGTGATGTGTATCATCCCGCCCGACATCTTCGAGGTCGTTATGCTTGCCTGCCACGCGCATACATTTTTGCGAATTGACGGCGCGGGTATAGGGACGTTTGTCGGTGCCGAGAAAAACGTCTTTGAATTGCACCATACCGGCGTTGGTAAAAAGCAAAGTCGCATCGCCGCCGGGGACGAGTGACGCGGAGGGAACGAAGGTGTGTCCCGCTTTTTTGATGAAAAAGTCGATAAATTCTTGGCGTATCTGCGCGCCGCTGGGTTTTGAAGTCATAGTTTCTCCGATTTTTTGTAGAAGTGGGGGGAATTATAAAGCAGGAAAGGGGATTGGTAAAACCTGAAATATGAATGGAGCATTGCATCTTCCAGATGCGTTGCACCATATTTCATACATATCGTTTTTTTTAATGCGAATTACACGAATTAGCGAATTACGCGAATGTTTTTTGTTCGTACATCTTTTACCGTGAAAGCGTGTTGTATTTGATAGAAAATCTTGCATTCTATCAACCAACCTTCGGAGGTCTCTATGAGCAAGGCAAAAATCACGATCGTTACAGATAGCTCTTCCTACATCCCTGAATCGGCAAAAGAGGGGCTGGATATTGCTGTTATTCCCCTCTGGCTATTATGGGGCGATGACCATTATCGAGACGGGATTGATATCCAGACCACCGAGTTTTATGAACGATTGCAACGATCAGATACCTTGCCGACCTCCTCTCAAGCCTCTACCAGAGAGTTGGAAGAATTCTACCGTGACCTAGC
>CAZERH010000272.1:0-3359 GCA_964515535.1 uncultured Anaerolineaceae bacterium | reverse complement strand
GCTAATTTCTATTCCTTACCTATACTTAACTTGGCACGGTGATGCGCACAGCGTTTTCAGACATGCCGTAATTGCAAATATCCAATTTCATTTGGGCGTGTGGCTACTTTTGCTCATCAACTTGAATGAAACAAAAATACAAACGAGAAAATAAATGAAATATGAACCTGTAATCGGATTAGAAGTCCACGTAGAACTCGCTACAGAGTCGAAAATGTTTTGTAACTGCCCCGTTGTCGATTCGGTGGAAGCCGAGCCGAATATCGCTGTTTGTCCGGTTTGCTCTGCCATGCCCGGCACTCTCCCTGTTGTCAATGAACGCGCCGTTGAGTACGCTATCCGCGTTGGTTTGGCGTTAGACTGCAAGATAGAACCCGTGAGCATTTTTGCGCGCAAAAACTATTTTTATCCCGATTTGCCCAAAGGCTACCAAATCTCACAATTTGAGAAACCGCTGGCAACAAATGGCAAAATTCTCATCCAAACCGAAGAGGGTGAAAAAACAATTCGTGTTTTGCGCGCCCATCTCGAAGAAGATGCGGGCAAACTTACCCACATCAAGGGAGCCAGTCTCGTTGACCTCAACCGCGCAGGTGTCCCCCTGCTTGAGATTGTCTCCCAGCCCGATATGCACTCCGCTATAGAAGCGCGTGCCTATGCCGAAAATCTGCGCTATATTTTGCGTTATCTCGGCGTGAATTCCGGCGATATGGAGAAGGGCGTGATTCGTTTTGAAGCGAATACTTCTGTGCGTCCGGTTGGCACAGAAAAGTTAGGGACGCGCACCGAAGTCAAAAACCTAAATTCTTTTCGAGCGATGGAAGATGCGATTAATTACGAAATTGCCCGTCAGAGCAAAATTTTGGACGAGGGCGGTCTTGTGGATCAGGTCACGATGGGATGGGATGAATCCGCGGGAAAAACCTACACCATGCGTGGTAAAGAAGATTCGCATGATTACCGCTACTTCCCTGAACCAGACTTGCCTCCGTTAAAAGTGTCGGATACGTGGCGTGAACGCATCCGCGCCGAACTGCCCGAATTGCCACGTGCTAAGCTCGCGCGCTTTCTCGCCGATTTTCATCTTAGCGAATACGATGCAAAAATTTTGGTCGCTGAAAGAGCCGTTGCCGAGTATTTTGAAGAGACGGTTAAGCATAAGGTGAATCCGAAAGCGGTTGCAAATTGGATGACGGGCGAACTTTTCGCGTTGATGAATCAAGCTGAAACAAGCATAGATGAAATCAAAGTTACACCTAAGGCTCTGGCAGAGTTGATTTCTCTCGTTGCGGAGGGCAAAATCAACAAAAATACCGCCAAAGAAGTTTTAGAAGAAGTTTTCGAGAGCGGAAAAAATCCCCCAGCTATCGTAAAAGAAAAGGGATTAGCACAAGTTTCGGACAGCGGGGAAATAGCGGGGCTGGTATCAAGTGTCATCAACGCGCACCAAGATGAGGTCAAGAGCTATCGCGAGGGGAAAGTCGGGGTGGCAAATTGGCTCTTCGGGCAGGTGATGCAAAAGGCGCGCGGACGCGCGAATCCGCACATCTTAAGAGAAGAATTAATAAAACAGTTGAAAGCATAGTGTCGTACTGAATAGACTTACGAACTTCTTGCTTTATTTATTTCATCATTAATTCCCCGAAATAAGCAAAGAATCCCACTTTTTCGTTGGGGATGTGTTCAAAATGTTCTTTTTGTGATTTCCCAAAGAGATGAGAAAATAAGCGTCTGATTTGTGCCATAAACATGCTGGTTTTTTGCGGTGTATATGCTGGAATTTCCAAAGGGGGGATAGCTGGAGGCGGAAAATATACGTCTACCGGCACAGGCTCGGCGTTATCATATTTTTCTACCCGCCGCTCTTTTCTATAATCGGGAATCCCACCCGCAAGTGAAGAAAAAGATTTGGTCATCAGAATATATTCATCTGCCTCTACGCTGTTTTTTAAAAGACGGTGAATAAGAATAACATTTTCACCCGCAAGTTCTTCAAATTGACGAATCTTCTTTAACACAACTTCCCCATGATGAATGAAGGCTTTTAATTTAAGACGATCAATATGCGTGCAAGCGTTACACTCACAATAAGAAGTATCATGAGACAGTTCTGTAGCTTTACGCCTAAAAGCGGGGAAAAAGGCTAAGGTTTGCTTGAGAATAGCTCGTGCGGCTTTTTCATGGTCATCATCCAGCAGAGCATAAAGAAATGCCGCATCTCCTTCGAGTTTATTTAAAATCATGGGGAATTCAGCAACATCTATCACAGATTCTAAAAGTTGCGTGATAATTTCTTCGGCGTGAAGCAAGGTTAAGCTTCGTTGACGAAGAAATTGGGTGTATCCACTAATATCTACTATGACAAGGGCGGCATGTTTAAGTTGCATTATATTTTTCTTCCACAATAGCTCATACGTTTCATTGCCCATTTTACCCGCAAACGCTCCCGTAAGCCATTAAGGGAGCGTTGCAGGAAAAAGAGGAGAGAAATTTTTAGGTTTTTAAACCTTATGTATCTTGGATGCAGATGAAATAGGCTTTCTTACCAAAGGGATTTTGTTCTTGTAGGGGCAACATTTCATACCGAAAAAAATATCTCTTGACTCTCATCTTCCTTTGTGATAAAAATGCGGCGCACTAGATGCCATATCGCAACTGAGACGCCACAAACTTATGAGCCAAGATCGCCGTATTCGCAGAACACAAAAATTACTGGGAGAAGCATTGATTGCCCTGGTTCTTGAGAAAGGATACAAAAACATCACTATTCAAGAAGTGACCGAGCGCGCCGATATTGGCTATCGCACCTATTTTCGACATTATTCAGGGCTAGATGAACTCTCTATTGATATTGCTCGAGGCAGGCTTGAAGAACTTTATGAAGTGATGGGTCTCCCAAAAGTCGGTGACGAGGTAAATGATCCCATCGCTGTTTTTCGTCAGAGCGGCAAAGACCTTTTTAAACATATTCAGAAGAAAAAAGATGTTTTCAAAGTCTTATTATTAGACGATAGTTTGTACTTTGTCCTCAAGCCGGTGATGCAAATGGCTTGTAAAAAAAGCGAAGAACTTTTAGGAACAATCCCAAACCCGAAAATTTCTGCCGCGATAACCGCCAATCACATCATCGCCTCTGTTTTTGCTCTCATGCGCTGGTGGCTGGAAAACGATATGCCCCATTCACCTCAAAAAATGGGGGAAATTTACGCAAACCTCATCATCGAGCCGACTTGGTTGGCAATGACAAGTGCCTAATGCGTAATACTTTTAACAAAAAACTCTGGGTGACTGACAAACCTTAAAAATCTCACCACAGAGCACGCTGAGAACACAGAGAATCTTTAAAAACATGAGAAAAA
>CAZERH010000271.1:0-3380 GCA_964515535.1 uncultured Anaerolineaceae bacterium | reverse complement strand
CGCCGAGAACGGCGGCTAGAGCGGGTGAAATTTTAAATCAGTCAATTTTAGCCAGCACCCTTTCAGGGTGACAAATTTGTCTCTTTTCTTCGCGAAGCATACTTGAAAAAGAGACTCTTAAATTGTTAAAGGTACTAGCGACACGACACTTTTTCAAATTTTTGTTCTCAAGCTCACGCGAAGGCGCAAAGTCGCCAAGAAAAGCTTTAAATCTTTGCGTTTTAGCGTCTTTGCGTGAGATAAAAATGCGAAAATCTCAAACTGTCATGCGGCGAGTAAGGGTATTGAGAAAAGTTACAAGGTATAATGGAATAAGTTCATTCAAGTTCAGGAGAAAATAATGAAAGACCTTAGCCCAAAACAAAGTTCGTCACCTGCAAATGATCCAGGTTTCTTTAAAAAAGTGGTAATGGAATTCAAGCTCATTTCACGTCTTATGGGAGATAGTCGCGTTAGCCCATTTGCCAAATTGCTTCCTATGGCTTCATTAATTTACCTCATCTCCCCAATAGATTTCATCCCCGCCGCAGTTATGCCCATTATCGGTGCGGCTGATGATGTTGCCATTATGTGGTTTGGCTTTAACTTTTTTGTTGAGCTTTGCCCCGCCCATGTAGTCGCCGAACACCGCGCCCAGCTTGGCTACAGTAGCACCGATGAAGTAGTGGAAGGCGAAATCATTGAATAAAATCAAGAGGAATTAAACACATAATCGCTTCTAGTTTATGTTATAGCAGTTTTAAAGGAATAAAAAATGAAATTAGGTATTATAGGATTACCTCAAACAGGAAAAACCACTATTTTCAACGCCCTCACGGGTCATGACCAACCCACCGGAGCCAGCGCGGGAAGAATGGAGGTACACACGGCAGTTGTAGATGTCCCTGACCCGCGCGTGGATGTGCTTGCAAAAATGTACAACCCCAAAAAGATAGCCTATGCTAAAGTCACCTATGCCGATATAGCGGGGTTAGAAGGGAGCGGACAGGGGAGTATCTCGGGACAGTTGCTCAATCATATTGCACAGATGGATGGATTAATTCACGTTGTGCGTTGTTTTGAGGATGAAAGCGTGGCGCACGCGTCTGGAAGCGTGAATCCCGCCAGAGACATCGATTCGATGAATAGCGAGTTACTGCTTAACGACCTCATTGCCGTTGAACGCAAACTGGAAAAGCTGGATGGCGAAAGACAACGCGGCGGGACAGATAAAAAGGTTAACGCGCGGCAGACCGAGCTTTTTGAGAAACTTTTGGCAATTCTCTCAGAGAATAAACCCTTGCGCGAGGTTGAGTTTACCGAGTTAGAGAAAAACGATTTGTCCGGGTTTGGGTTGCTCACGCGAAAGCCAATGATGATTCTACTGAATCTCGGCGAAGACCAAGCCCAAATCACGCTCGAAACAGAGTTATCTATCCCTACCGTAGAATTGATGGGAAAACTTGAGATGGATATATCCCAACTTCCATCCGAAGACGCCATCATGTTTATGGAAGAGTATGGTATTGAGGAACCGGGGCTAAATAAAATGATTCGCCTATCTTACGATTTGCTCAAACTACAATCCTTTTTCACCGTTGGTGAAGATGAGGTGCGAGCATGGACGGTAAAACGAGGGGCAAACGCCCAAGAAGCGGCAGGGGTAATTCACTCTGACTTAGAGAAGGGATTTATCCGTGCCGAGGTGGTCGCTTATGAAGATTTGACTTCGCTGGGGGGAATGAGTGAAGCAAGAAATAGCGGAAAATTGCACTTGGAGGGAAAGAAATATCTTGTGCAAGACGGTGAAATTATGCACATCCGTTTTAACATATAAAGAAAACAGCCCTTGAAAACGGGGCTGTTTTGCTGTACAACGTAGGGAGAATTCGCTAAGGGCTAAAGGAGATAGCTATGTTTATAAAAATTGAGAAGAAGTTCTATTTATTAATCGTTGGCATCTTTTTTGTTTTTGCGTGCAATGTCGGTGCGCCTTCTCCAGCCACTCCAGCTTTTGATGCGACCAAAGCGGTGCTGGAATTAGAAGCCACCGCGATGGTATTGCAACTAACACAATCTGCGGCAGAAAATCAATCTGTGCCTCCTATCGCACCGCCTACTGCACCAGCAGTTGCCCCAACAGTCGCCGCACCGCCTCCGCAGGCGACTGCCCCCATTGCACCAACTCAAGCTCCCGCCATGACCGAAGATTTCGATACTTGGATGAAATCAGCCAGTATATTGCTCTTTGAAGATATGGCTGGGGCAACTGATAGGCGGCGATACGTTAACCAAGCCTTAAACGGAATGGGATTAAAATACGTTGATGTTGCCGATGCCCTAGGCGATTATAAAAACCAAATCATCTCCGGCGGTCCCGGCGGTAGAGGCTGGGATTTAATTGTCTCAGCCAAAGAATTACGTACAGGTGTGCAAGGAGAATTTTATGTTTATCTCTATGATGCGCTTAATCAGGGCAGTGCTATCATTATCGAAGAATGGGATATGGATGATATTGGTGGAGGAAAACTAAGCAAGATTACAGGAAAATGCGGCGTGAAATTGGATAAAGATTGGTTTGAAAATGATATTCAAGACCATGTTATTTTCCCCATTGATGGCACAAATCCCATTCTTCATACCCCAAATAGTGGAATCTCACTAACCAACCCAACCGGTTATTGGATTTGGGGAGATCTCGGAGACCGTATGAAGCTAACGCCCGGGAGCGAAGCTGTACCTTTATGGGGCTTATACCCAAACACGAAAAACAGCGCGTTAACAGCAGTTTCGTGTATTGACGGTCGTTTGATTATCCAAACTTACAGTACACATAGCTACGGAGAAGATAGAGTAACTCGTATGTGGGAAAATTATATTTATAATACGCTAAAAGCACGCTACGATTATTTAGCGACACACTAAATAAAAAAGTCCTCCTTGCGGAGGACTTTTTTTATTTTACATCTACCAATTCGACTTCAAAAATCAAAGTCGCATTCGGCGGAATCAATCCGCCCGCGCCGCGCTCACCGTATCCCAACTCTGGAGGGATCGTAAGGGTGGCTTCTCCGCCAACCTTCATCAGCGCAATACCTTCATCCCAGCCTTTAATGACCTGCCCGATGCCCAACTTAAATTCAATCGGTGTGCCGCGCTCAAATGAACTATCGAAGACTTTGCCGTCAAGAAGTTTTCCTTCATAATGAACACTAACCGTTTTCCCAGCTTCGGCTTGTGCGCCTTTACCGCGTTTTCTTTCGGTATACTCTAATCCGCTTTCTGTTTTCATATTTTCTCCTAAATTATTTTTTCACACCGAAGTATTTTATCAGCCCGACATAAGTTTCTGGCTCATATGTAAAGTTAGTGCAGAGATACAATAGCGGATATGAATTCGG
>CAZERH010000270.1:0-3395 GCA_964515535.1 uncultured Anaerolineaceae bacterium | reverse complement strand
CATGGCATTGTTGGCAAGATGCCTTAATATCCGAAAGCGGAGCCACCATCCCCTCGTGTGCGGCAGATTTTTCAGTCGCTTGCTGATTCCCCGCGTGGCAGATATAGCAAAAATCACCGAAAGCATGGGATTCATGCCAACCTGTACCATCGCTGTTGACGGACATCTCGCCCTGCACTTCGTGGCAGTTTTTACAAGATGAAGCCTGTGAACCGCATTGGGCGTTTGCGGTGCTGGCAGGCAATAAAGCGACCATCGCAACCAGTACCAAAATCACGCCGGTAACGATAGTCCAAATAGAACGATTCTTTCTTTGCATATAGCTCTCCTCAATATATTGTTTGTTTTATATCCGAGAAATTTTTCTCTAAGATAAGGTTTGGAAACAAAATACTAATCTGTATGGGAATTCTAGTCTCGCGCAACCAAATATATTAGTTACTTAAGTCATAAATAAATCGTGTTGTTACTATTAACTGTGTGCTGTGTGTTGTTTTTCATTAAACGCTCTCTGAATAAAAGAACCCGTTCCCTTGAAAGGAACGGGTTCTTTTAGAAAATTCGCCCAAATTTCAGCGTGGATTTTAACGGCAAAATTTCACTGCGTTTGCAATAGATGTTGTTATTCACCGGAAAGTCGCATTTTGTCAGGGATTCCAATTCAAAAAAATACTCAAAATCCGTAAATTAGCCCCAAAATCAGTGTCTTTATGATTCGATAATTCGATATCCACCGAGGGAATTCCCTCCACCGAAGAAGCCCAGTCAGTTAGATTACCGCTATATTCACATCCCGTCTCAACAGGCGGATAGACATAGGGACTCGAATTGCTGATTTTCTGGGCTAAATTTTGAGACGGGGCAAAGGGTGGCATCCCCCCCGCAAAAACGCCCAGTGCCGCGCTATGGTAGCTGATTAGCGCGTCAAAATCATGTAAATCAATAAAATTGACTAAAGCTATTGTCTCCGGCTCGGAGGCTGGACGCGTTCCGCCCGTTGTGGGTAAATAATTCCAGCATCCTTCTCTATTCCAGTCTTTTTTCCAATGGTAGGGAAAATTATGGTTCAAATCTACCCCATTTTCGTTTGTGCGCCCCGTACGGTCATGCCCGCGCGCATCGCCATCCGGGTTGAGGGCGCGCAAGATATAAAGTGTTACATCTGAGGGCACTAATTCGGGGTGAGCGTTCAACTCTGCGATTAACTCATCCGCGAGAGCGATGGTATTCCACTCGTAGCCACCGTGAATCCCTGCCACAATGAGCCGTTTGCTGGCACCCTGCCCGAATTTAAAAACTTCGATCGGTCTTCCCATCACCGAGTAGCCAATCACCATCGCGGGTGAATCTGTGCTGAGGTTTGGCTCAAAATCAAAGGCGGTGGGCGTGGTTTCGGCAATTAGCGTGCCGCGCGGATTCGGGGTCACATTCGGGACTATGTAGGTTGTTGGCGCAACGCGGGGCGCGGCAGATGTTGAGGGCACAGGAGATGCCTCTGCGGGGCTGGCAAGTTCAACTTGCGCGCGAGACGGTATTTTATCCCATAAAAAAAAACCTAATCCTGCCAACCCGATGATATTTAATCCCCACACCACCAGTAAAACTTTGGGGATTTTTCTTTTTTTTGCCATTATTCTGCTGTCCTGCGCAAGATATTTATGGCGATATTCGGTGCCCAGCGCAAGGCGTTTTTAGGATGCCCGCCATAGCGCAATTTGCGGATTTTTTCGTCATTTGGGGTGAGCAAAACCAGCTCGGCGATTTGCTCTTTTTCGCCCGCAAAGAGCGCAATGCCTAGCGCGGCAGAAGCTCCTTTTTCGGCTTGGATACGGCGCAAAGCGGGGAGTAATTCTGCGGGGTTAAGGTCTCTGTTTTCACTATAAATGAGCGCGGGATTGGCTACTTTTTGAAGCGATTGCGAGAGGCGATTGCCTAATCCGGACTCTAGTGTGACCAACCGCCAGCCGCGCGTTTCTACCGCTCTTAGCGCGACCTCCGCGAGTTGGGCTTGGTCGGTGCCAAAAATAATTTTCCCCAACCTTTGGCGAATCTCGTTTTCTACTTCAAGGAGCATCGCGTTGGCTTCATCTTCTCTTTTCGCCTTCACCGTGAGACGGATATCGACCATCCCCGCATGTGCCGATAAGCCTACGGTGGGGTTTTTAAGTTTTTCAAGATCGGCTATTTTTTCATCAAGGCGACCTTCACCAATTCCGGCGGTGCGCAAAACTCGCACTTTGATAATTTCATCGAGGGTATAGCGTTTTTGCAGGTAGGGGATAACAGAATTATGCAGGACGGTTTCCATTTCACGAGGGACACCGGGCAGTGAAATAATTACGCCTGCCCCTACCCCTTGCCCATCAGAAAGAGGAAATTTATATTCCACAATAAAACAGGGCGCAGTGCCAACAGGATTTTCGAGGGCTATGGCTCCTTGCGGGACGTAGGCTTGCCGTTTTTGATTTTCTGTAGGGGTGCGCCCGTAGAGAGAGACGCGTTTCTCGATTTGTGTCCATAATTCAGGGCGAAATTCGGTTTTTACGCCAAGAGCGAGCGCGATTGCTGCACGCGTGGGATCGTCTATGGTGGGTCCCAACCCGCCGGTGGTGATAATTATTTCTGTACGCCGCATTGATTCGCGAATTGTGTCGGCAATCCGTTCCGCATTGTCGCCGATGGTGACGGTGCGATATAAATCCACGCCGAGGTCACGCAAGTTGCGAGCAAGGTAGCGCGTATTCGTATCTACAATTTCGCCGAGTAGGATTTCTGTTCCGATAGTAATTATTTCTGCTGAGGGCATATTATTTATTTGTAGGACTTTCGCTTTTGGGCTAGAAAAGAGGGTGCATCGCACCAAAATGATAAGAATTTGCTCTTCGATGGGCAAAATACTTGTCAATTAGCCTCTTTTTGTCAAAGTTGGTGCGATGCACTACTGCTTGAGCGAAAGTCCTAATTTGATAGTTTTATGTGAGTGAAAAATGCGCAACCGGTTAACATAATTGTTCAAAACCTGAGCGGTGCATTGCATCTCGGAGATGCGTTGCGATCCTGCCATTCTAATTTCGAGCAACTACCAGTTAACACTCCAAGAATACCTCATAAGGGGCTGTGAAATCAAGGCTTTTTAGAGCGGGAAGAGTAAATTGATGGCGGTGATTTGAAGTCCTGTAGAGGAAATCAGCGTAAACGAATTCGCCATTTATGCTTGTGTCTGCGTTTTTTAACGAGCGCAAAAGCCGAATAGAGTATAACAGGCGAGTAGCACATCCCGATTTGGGTTTACCACAAGCCAGACGAGAAAATTTCCTCGTCTATGCTAGTGCATAAACGGGCAAGATATTTGCAGTTGTGGTAAAACAAGAGCTATGAGCGCAAAAATATATGTA
>CAZERH010000269.1:0-3402 GCA_964515535.1 uncultured Anaerolineaceae bacterium | reverse complement strand
AAAAAACCTTCCCGTCAGGAAGGTTTTTTGAGATACGCTGTTGCTATATATGATATTTGACTGGCTCCATCACACAAACGTGCGCCTTAAGGTGTGGAAGGTGGGGACGTATTTGTTGCTGTAGGCAGAGGTGTAGAAGTGGATGTAGCTGTTTGGGTTGCGGTTGAAGTCGAAGGTGGCGCAATGCCCGTCTCTGTCGCGGTCAAGGTAGAGAGCGGTGTAGATAAAGTTGCGCTTGGCGAAGGCGTTATTGTTGGTGTGGGTGTTTTTACAAAAACGGGAGTGCTTGTTGCTACATTTGGCACATAAAGTTTTTGCCCTGCTGTGATTTCTGTTGAAGATCCCATGCAGTTTGCAAGTTGCAACTCGGCTACACTTATTCGATATTTTAAGCTAATTCTGTATAAATTATCGCCTACCTGTACGGTGTAAAAAGTCCAACCGGCTGGAGGACCGCAGGGGATAAAGGTTGCGGTTGGTGTGGGTGGAATGTAGATGAGCGTATTTGGGATTAATGTATCTCCAATGAGGCAATTTGCTTTTTTTAAGGCGGCTGGTGTAATCCCGTGCCGAGCGGCTATGCTTTCTAGCGTGTCACCGTTCTGAACGATATACGCAATCCATCCGCTGGGGGGAGGGCAAGATGTTGGGGGTAGGATTGTTGCAGTAAGCGATGGAGAGGCAATCGGGGTGATGGTGGGGAGCAAACCCGGGGTGGAGGGCGTTCCCGCTACGCGCGTGGGGACGCGTGTTTCCGTTATGGCGGGCGATGGTTTGTTAATCCCGTCTTCTGCTAGTGTCATAGAAAGTCCCCCCAAAACAAGCACAAGTGAAATTGCCGCAAAGAGGAAACCTATACCAAGTTGCCGCATATTTTGCATATCTCCCCCTTACGATTCCGTGGTTACGCTTGATGCGGAAACAGGTAAGATGACGCTGAAAGTTGCACCTATACCTTCTTCTGAATTCACCCAAATACGTCCATTTTGTGCTTCGGTGAGTGTTTTGGCAATAGAGAGACCTACGCCGGTATCGCCGACCCCTTGAATGAGAACATTCTCGGCACGATAGAGGCGTGTGAATACGCGTGGTATGTCTTCGGTGGGGATTCCGCCGCCTGTATCAGAAACTTGTATTAGGATGAAATCCTGCTCGTTTTCGGCATGATTTTGGACGCGTAAAGTAATTCTTCCGTCAATGGGGGATGCGGCACCGGCGTTTTGAAGTAAGTGAATTAAGATTTGCTGAATGGCGTCGTTGTCGGCGTGAATGGGGGGGAGTGTTTTTGGTAAATCAAGATGAATGGATGTGTTTTTTTCTCGTGCTTGGCTACTGGTATACGCCATTGCATTGTCAATAATCATATTCAAGTCAACGGGTTCGGCTTTGAGTTCAGACAGACCGAGTTCAAGTGTGGTGACTTGAATCATATCGTCAATTAGGCTTCCAATTCTTTCTATGGAGGCTTTGATGCGGTCAACAAACTTGCGTTGTAGCGCGCCCAAAATCCCAACAGATTCTCCAAGAAGTAGGTCTGTGTATCCGACAATGGATGACATTGGCTGACGCAGTTCTTGAGAGATTGAGGCAATGACTGCCGCTTGCTCGCTGGGGTTTTCTTTTTGGGGGGCACTTTCTAATTCTAAAATCCTTGAATTTGCTTTTGCTTGCTGGTTTTGCAAACGAGCAACTTCTTGGAGTGTTGCTCGTAATTCCTGTTCAACGTGTTCAGCTCCTGCGTTTTTGATGGCGTTTATTTTGTCTTCGGTGTCTGCAAAATCACGTGCGCTTAGTTCTTTGTTTTCTTTTTGAAGTATTGTGATTTCGTGCTGTGCCTCTTCTTGCAATGCGAGCAGGGCTTCTATTTTTTTACTCTGGTTTTGATTCTCGGTAGCATTTTTTTCGATTTCCCCTAGTTCCGTCGCGATGGCATTTTTCTCATTTCTAAGAGCCTCTATTTGTAGGCGGTATTCTTCAGAAACCTCTTCGCTTCTTTCTTTGCCGCGCTGGATTTCATCTAATTTTTGCCCGCGTTGAATAATAGATATGAGAGATGAAGAGATATTTTCTAAAAATACTTGATCGTCTTTGTTCCACAGGCGATTAGAGTAAGGGGAGAGGAGCAAAACGCCGCCAATGGATTTTTTTTCATTGGTCAGGATTGGTGTGGAGAGCAAATGTCCCAAGGGGTCTAGGTTGAACAGTTCGCTTAACCCTTGTACATCGGGTGATGTGCTACTCTGGGGCAGGCGCAAGGACTTGCCGCGTTGAAGGGCGTTTGCCAACATGGGGATTGTTTCTTTGCTCAGGCTAGAACCTTCAAGATTTTCTTCGCGTATCAAATCGTAGCCACTGGCAATAATCATTTGGCTACTATCTTCGCTAAGATAAATCAAGAAGCACAAATCGGCAAGCATGGTTTGTGCAATTGCTCGCGTAATGGCATGATTGGTTTTATTTGCGTCCACCTCAGAGGCTAAAGCAAGTAGAGCGTGGAAAGTTTTTGGGTCTGTGCTGTATCGTCGCCTTTCTTGAGAGATTACGTCATCATCTTCCCGTACAATGGTGGGGCTGTGAGTGCTGGCTAAAGAGGCGGTGGGACCAGAAAACCGCTGAGGTAGTGTGAGTAAAATAGGATATGCGGCTAAATAAAATATCCGTACAATGCCGGGAAAACTCCCTGAGCCAAACCCGAATGCAAGATGGAGTGCATGCCCTATTAATGCTAACCCCATAAAAGTGAAGCCGTGATTCCATCCATTGGGACGGCGGATAGATAAGCTAATCCCGACAACAACAATCAAACCGATGGATAAAAATTGCCAAATGCTATCTTGAAGGGTGGTATTATAGGCTTGTGCGGCAACCTGCGGAATCCATGTGATGTAACTCAACGCCAAAGCTGTAACAACGAGTAAACTCAGTAGCACATTTCCCGCATCGGCTGGGCGATTGGGCTCAGGGAAGAGCCATAACCAGCCAATCCAAATCAGGTTGAATAAGGTAATTGCGCGGTTCAGAGGCGGCAAAACTATTGCCGGGTCTACAATTCCTTGCCAAGCTAATGCGCTGACGATAAATAGAGTAAGTTGCCCCAGAAGCAAAACAGATAGCCCGATAATCGTTCGCTTCAATTGCGGAAAACGGCTTGAATGCCAATGACTAAAAGCTACTTGCAAAGCTCCCATAATCGAAAAGGTTAAGACTAAATGGTAAATCAAATTACCGGGGGCTTCCGTTAGTATAGAGGTGAGTTGTGTGAGTAGTTCGTTCATAGGTTAAATAAGATTATACTTGTTTTTTGGTAAAAACTGAAACGAAGCACGAATTTGCAATATAATAGCATCAACAATTACGTTCTGTGCATAACATTAATAACGAGCCCCAACCTTTTCTCATAAA
>CAZERH010000268.1:0-3411 GCA_964515535.1 uncultured Anaerolineaceae bacterium | reverse complement strand
AACAACCTCACGCTAACCGCCTCTTCCGTTGAACGTCTCCGGCAAATTGATCACGTTGCTGAAAAACTTGGCAAAAAAGCTGTTGTTCATCTCAAAATTGATACAGGGATGGAACGCATCGGCGTTCACTATTATAACGCCCACCCTTTGCAAGAAACCGCATTGGGATGCAAGCACGTTTTGACCGAAGGCATCTATTCTCATTTTGCAAATTCGGATGCAGAGAATCTGGAACACGCGCGACTGCAACTTGCTCGTTTCAACGAAGTGCTTGATTTTTACCCCAAACATTCCCTCCCCTTTCCTGCTATTCGACATATTGCCAACTCAGGCGCAATTCTCCAACTCACAGACGAAGCAAAATTTGATCTGGTGCGCCCCGGCATCCTGCTCTATGGCGTTTATCCCTCCGATGAAGTCAAGCGCACGGTTAAAGTCACCCCTGCCTTATCGTGGTCTTCAAAAGTGGTTTATTTCAAAGTCACTCAGCCCCAGCATCCCATCTCTTACGGCTCAACATGGCAATCAGGCAAAAACACGCGCGTGGCCACTATTCCGGTAGGGTATGGCGATGGTTATTTCCGCGCCATGTCTAATAAAGCCCAAGTTATCATCCGCGGTGTCAAGGTTCCGCAAGTTGGTAGAATCTGTATGGATCAAATGGTCGTTAATCTCGGCGCAAATGGCTCCGGTTATAACGGCGATAAAGTCACCCTTATCGGACAAGGTGGTAACGAGCGCATTACCGCCGAAGACCTCGCGCGTTGGGCGGGGACAATCCCGTACGAAATTTTGACCAATATCAATACAAGGGTGCCGCGGGTTTACCTACAAAAATAAGAAAGGGTTTCTGAAAAACGTCGCCGGGGACGGCGGTTGTAGCACTAGGTCTAGTTGAAATCGTTTTTTCATTTATGTTAATATTTTCGATCTTCCTCACAGCCCTCCTCTATGCCTCAGTGGGTCTCGGTGGCGGCTCGGGCTACCTCGCCCTGATGGGACTTTTTGATATTGACCCCGCGGTCATGAAGCCGGTTGCATTGGGATTAAATATCCTCGTCACGACTATAGGAACTTATAAATATGCTCGTGCGGGTTATTTCTCTTGGCGTCTCTTTTTACCCTTTGCGATTGCTTCAATCCCTTTTGCCTTTCTCGGCGGGCGGTTAAATCTCAGTGGCGATATTTACAAAGGGGTTGTGGGTGTTTTGCTCCTCTATGCGGCAACGCGACTTTTTCTGACCGCACGCAAAATAGAGGAAGAAGCCACTTTGCCACCCCCGCTCTGGGCAAGTTTGCTCACTGGCGCAGTCATTGGATTTGTAGCAGGAATCACAGGTGTTGGCGGCTCAATTTTTCTTGCGCCATTTATTTTATTAATGAATTGGGCAAATCCCAAAGAGACCGCTGGCATTTCAGTTGTCTTTGTCTTAGTCAACTCAATTGCCGGCTTTCTGGGATATTTAAGCCATGTGCCTGTTGCTCTTCCGCCGCAAATTATTTATTGGGCTATTGCTGTCATCATCGGCGGCTGGATTGGCGCAGAATACGGCAGTAACAGATTACCAAATCGCTTGATCAGCAAAATTCTAGCGGGAATTTTACTCGTTGGCGGCGCAAAGATGCTTCTCTCCGCTTTGGGGTAGAATAGAGGCACCACAGACCAGTAGACTAGTAGACCGATAGACCAGTCGACCAATAGACCAACTCAAAACAAGGAGTACTTTTGAAAGCAACAAAAAACTATCTTTTTCTCTTCACTGTAGCGGGCATCATCGTAGCCCTCGACCAGTGGACAAAAAATCTCATTCGCGCCAATATCCCCGTTGGTGGTACTTGGCTTCCCGAAGGGTGGGATTCCCTCACACCTTACGCTCGCGTTGTTCATTGGCACAACACCGGCGCGGCATTTGGGATGTTCAAAAATGGCGCAATCATCTTCACCCTCCTCGCTTTTGTTGTGATCGCGGCAATTATCTGGTTTTACCGTGAAATTGACCCCGTAGATTGGTATCTTCGTCTCGCTCTCGCGATGCAAATGGGCGGCGCACTCGGCAATCTCATTGATCGCCTCCTCTACGATGGTGTTGTGACCGATTGGATTTCTGTGGGCAACTTCGCCGTTTTCAACGTGGCAGATGCCAGCATCACTGTCGGGACAGTGATTATGCTGATCGGGGTTTGGATAATGGAGAAGCGCACAAAGCAAGCCAAAATCGAGAACGATGCGGAGGGATTAGACCCCGCACCGCGCGTGGGGACAGAGGAGAGCTTCCAATGAGCAGTCGATTGGTTGAGTTACGCTATCCCGCTCAAAAAGAATCCCGGCTTGATCATTTTCTCGTCCAAGAACTGCCTGAGTTCACCCGATCCCGCTTACAAAAACTCATTTCCCAAGAGTTGGTCACCGTAGACGGGAAAATTATCACTAAAAATGGCACAAAAATATCCGAGGGTGCGCGCGTGCTTGTCGAAATCCCGCCTGCAAAAGAGACCAATTTGATTCCCGAAAATATCCCCTTAAATATCATCTTTGAAAACGATGACGTGTTGGTCGTTAATAAATCGGCGGGAATGGTCGTGCATCCCTCTGCCGGGCATCATACGGGCACGTTGGTTCACGCCGCACTAGCTCATGCCCCCGAAATGAAAGGCATCGGCGGCGAAATCCGCCCGGGCGTAGTGCATCGGCTGGATAAAGATACTTCGGGCGTAATCATTATGGCGAAAAACGACCCCGCCATGCAATTTTTACAAAAACAATTTATGGCGCGTAGCGTCAAAAAAACGTATGTGGCTTTGGTGGATGGTACGCCTCCTACCGCGACCGGACGAATCGAAGCCCCCATTGGGCGCGACCCTGCGCACCGTAAAAAAATGGCAGTAGTTTCAGCGGGCAAAGGTAAAAACGCGATTAGTGAATATAAAACCTTAGAGAATTTTGCAGACCATACCCTTTTGGAAATTGCCATAATGACCGGACGCACGCATCAAATTCGCCTGCACTGCAAATTCATCGGCACGCCCGTTGTGGGTGACCCCGATTATGGGCATCGGCGACAAGAGATAGAGATGTCTCGCCAATTTTTGCACGCGGCGCACTTGATTATTAAGTTGCCAAATGAAAAAGAAGAGCGCACTTTTACGGCGGAGTTGCCGCAAGAATTGGAAAATGTGTTGGCGGAATTGCGAGCAAGTAGAAAAGAATAGGACTTTCGCTCAAGCAGTAGTGCATCGTACCAACTTCGACAAAAAGATGTTAATCGACAAGTATTTTGCCCGTAGAAAGGCAAAATTTTATCTTTTTGGTGCGATGCACCCTCTTTTGATTTCTTTGGACACTTACAAAAAAACTAGTGGAATTGGATACAACTTATTGTACAAAATGTTAGAGATGCGTTACATCGCGAT
>CAZERH010000267.1:0-3417 GCA_964515535.1 uncultured Anaerolineaceae bacterium | reverse complement strand
GCGGCAATGTACTTCGACAATCTATGACGTATGCGCTTTAAGTCTGCAACTAGAGTGACCATAGAAAAGGCTGTTTCGATAAACATACGCTGATTCCAAGTTCCTTTTTTGCAAATCTGCATATTCTCAAGGATACCATCTCGATCTCGGAAACCATAATCAGCAAGAACAATGCTTTTCAAGCAGGAAATCGCACCAATTTTGATGAACTTCCAACAAACGTTGCAAGCGTGTCCGGTCTGGGAGAGTACCGCTTCAGAATAAATCTCCATAATCACGATTGAGCCAGCGATAAAAAGGACGAAAGAAGCCTCCTTTTAGAGAAAAGGGAATGCCAATAGTCACCAATTCACTTGGATATAGTTTTGCTTGAGCGTGTTTTTTTATATTTGGCAAGCAGTCATCTACAAGGCAAAAAAGCTGTATGATAATATCTTCTGTAGTCGTGGGGGCTCCTTTTCTAAGTTTCGCAACCGAAAGGATACCCCACAACTAGCACCCAAAGGTTAGTACAGGTCTAGGGTTTCTTTGTTTTTTTCACTCTCCTTGACCTGATTTTATCTCATCGTTCTCTGCTGAACTGCGTAACATGAGGTAGTTAATTGAAAACACAACTATCGAGTAAAAGTGTTAAAATGTTCATTGACATATTTTATTAAACACTCCAAGAAATGACCGAAACTAAAAGAAAATCTTCTAAAGTTGTCCTCTTGCACGGGCTTGGGAGAACTCCTCTTTCGATGGCTTATTTGGCAAATCGGCTCAAAAGGGCGGGGTTTACCCCCTGCAATTTGTCCTATCCCTCGCGGAAATACTCAGTTGAGACTCTCGCAAGAGATTTTGTTTTGCCTGCAATTGAAGAATGCCTTCAAGACGGCAATCCCGTTCATTTTGTAACTCATTCTCTGGGCGGAATCGTGGTACGTCAATTGGTGGCATCGGGGGCTAAAATTAATATTGGTCGCGTGGTGATGTTAGCCCCTCCCAATGGCGGGAGCGAGGTCGTAGATGCCTTGATTAAGTATGCACTCTTTAACGCAGTGAATGGTCCGGCGGGAAGGGAGTTGGGGACATCTGAAAACGATTTGCCAAAATCTCTTGGTCCTGCGTCGTTTGAAGTGGGCATTATTGCCGGAAACCGAACGGTTAATCCCCTTTTGTCGAGGATGATTGAAGGCGAAAATGATGGGAAAGTTTCGGTTGAAAACACAAAACTGAAAGATATGGCAGATTTTCTTGTTCTACCCGTGAGTCATCCTTTCATCATGATGAAGAAAGTGGTGGCTGAAGAGGCGATTCACTTTTTGGGACATGGAGCGTTTCGGAAATCTGAAGAAGGGGAGATGTTAAACCCCTAGCTTGCGTTTGTTGTAGGCAACCAAGCTCAAAATGCGCACGATGCTGTCAATCCTGTTTGACGAGACTTCTCAGTATATGGTATTATCCCTCCCGCTAAACCAGCCATTGGCTGGTTGTCTGTATTTATGTAGTTAAAAGGAGAAGAACATAGGTTCTCAAAAGTTTCGCATAAACGGAAGAATTCGTGTCCCTGAAGTTCGCCTGATTGATGGAGATGGTGAAAACAGAGGCGTTGTTACGCTCAGAGAGGCAATGGATATTGCCGCCGAAGCGGGGCTAGACCTTGTAGAAGTTTCGCCCGGTGCCAAGCCTCCTGTTTGTCGTGTAATGGACTTCGGTAAATTTCTATACCAAAGATCCAAAAAAGAAAAAGAAGCACGCAAACAGCAAACGAAAATTGAGCTTAAAGAGATTCGTTTGCGTCCAAAAACAAATGACCACCACCGTGGCTTTAAAGTTAAAGATGCGAGACGTTGGCTCTTAGAAGGCAAAAAAGTTAAGGTTACAGTTCGTTTTCGCGGTAGAGAGATGGATTATCCAGAAATTGGACGTAAACTCTTAGATACCATCGAAGAAGAATTGATTGATGTAAGCACAACCGAACAAAAGCCAAAGATGGAAGGCAGACGAATGATGCTCATCTTGGCTCCGTTAAAATAGCTTTTTTTAGAACAGGTTCATCTCCGCGGGAGAAAGCCCAAGCCCGCGGTATTTTTATGAAAGGAGTAAATATGCCCAAGAAAGTGAAAGTAAAAAAATACAAACTCAAAACCCATAAAGCGACCTCAAAACGATTTCGCCTAACAGGTTCTGGGAAACTGGTGCGAACCAAAGGCGGCAAGAGTCATTTCCGTCGGCGCACATCTAAACGTACAAAAAACATGCTTGATTCAATGGTTGTCGTTCAAGGCAGTGGTTTTATCAAACGCATTAAGCGTCTTGCACCAAACATGAAAAAATAGTTTTAGATCATATTCAACTTTAGTTGCAACTTTTGAGTGTATATAACTGGCAAGGGCGAAGTTCCTACCGACGCTCATTGGTTCGCAGGAGATAAAAAATGGCACGAGTAAAAAACGGTCCTCATCAACGAAGACGACATAAAAAAGTACTTAAGCTGACCAAAGGTCAGTATGGCTCGAAGAGCAAGCTCTTCCGCCGAGCGAACGAAGCGATGCTGAAAAGTCTCTGGTATTCCTACCGAGACCGCCGCAATCGCCGCCGCGACCTCCGCAGATTGTGGATTGCTCGCATCAACGCCGCCGCTCGTCTCAACGGCGTAACGTACAGCAAACTGATTCACCTGCTCAAAAAAGCAGAGATCGATCTCAATCGCAAAATGCTCGCCGATATGGCAGTACGCGATCCCGAAGCCTTTGCCGCAGTTGTGGCAAGAGCGCAAGAAGCCTAGTTTTCACGGTAGGGGCGGATTTCAAATCCGCCCCTGTTTTATTTAATACGATACAATGGGGGCATGAACGAAATCCTTCTCGAAGCCCCTCTGCCCAACAAGAAAGCCTTTCAAATCGTACAAGGCGACATCACTACCGAAAATGTGGATGCCATCGTTAACGCCGCGAATAGCCGTTTGCAACATGGCGGCGGCGTGGCGTGGTCAATCTCTCGGCTGGGCGGCAAAATCATCCAGAGCGAGAGCGATGCTTGGGTGCGGGAACATGGCGAAGTGAGCCATGCCAGCCCCGCCTACACCTCTGCCGGAGAGTTGCCTTGCAAATATGTGATTCACGCGGTCGGTCCCGTTTGGGGGGATGGGGATGAGGACGCGAAGCTGGCGGATGCGATCAGCGGCTCGCTTCGGGTCGCTTCTGACCTTGGGCTTGTTTCCGTGTCACTCCCCGCGATTTCGACCGGAATATTCGGCTTTCCTAAAGAGCTCGCCGCAAAGATCATCTTCTCAACGATAGAGCAATATCTCACTCAAAACCCTGCTTCTCCGCTCCAAACCGTGCGCCTAATTCTCTACGGCGAAGCGGACGCGAATTTATACCTCGATTTTTACAAAAACTACAAAAGCCACTCATAGACTACAAAAGTCTT
>CAZERH010000266.1:0-3424 GCA_964515535.1 uncultured Anaerolineaceae bacterium | reverse complement strand
CCCCGATGAGGAGAAGAGTGATTTGGGTGAAATTTCCCATAATTAATTGTCCATAGATTGCTCAATCTGCTAAATTTTGGGGTTTCACCCCTGTAATTTGAATGCCCGCAGATTTGACTTTGTTTTGCTTGTTGATATAGATTAGTAAACTCGTCATTCCTTCCACAACGGCAGAGTTTTCGATTACGCCCGCATCCCAACCTTTCATGCCCACCGCCTTGACCAGTTTTAGCACTTCAAGTCGTGCGTTTTTACCTTTTCCCGTTACCAAAACATCGCAATTGATGGGTGCTTCATCAAAAAGATGCTCGTGGGAGATGTTTTGAAATGCAGAGACTACATTTACGCCCTCGCCGAGAATTTTTTGTGCTTCTTGTGCCGCGCTCCCTGCTTCGGGCATTTGTACTTTCGTTACTTTTGGCGGGACGAGGGGAACGGTTACATCTACAAGAATTTTTCCTTGTGCGGCATCTTTAATCTCTTCTAGCGTAGATTTATGTGCGCGGTAGGGAACAGTTAGCACGATGATGTCGGCGCGTTTTGCCGCGTCTATGTTTTTCTCTCCGCACACAAGTTTTTTGGCGAGAAGCTCGTTTAGGTCACGCGCGGTGCGCTCTGCTTTTTCGCGCGTTCGAGAGCCGATGATAACGCGATATCCCGCTTTTGCCCATCTGTAGGCGAGTCCCTTCCCTTCTTGTCCCGTGCCGCCCAGAATGGCGAGGATTGGTGTTGAGTTTGCGGTCATTTTGTCCTACTTTTTGATGAAATGATTTAAATCGTGCAGATAGCGTTCTGAAAATTCGATAATGACAATATCCGGTTTATTTTTTTTCACCCAGTAGAGATTCCAAATCCCGCCCCCAAAATAATTTTGGATATAAGTGGCTTGACTGAAGTGTTCTCCAAGAAGCGGATTGATGGGGAAGAAAAAAGAGTCGAAGTAGATGATGGCGGTTGGTAAATTGGCGTTGGGTGTGGATGAGAACATGATTTTCCGCCCGCCGGTTTTTATTTCACGGAAGTTGGTGTTATATCCCTCTTCGCGTTGGAGTGCTTTTTTAGGCTCGTCAAAGAGGGTTGCGCCTATATTTTGAGCTAAATCGAGGGGGATGTTTTTTTCTGTTATTTTATAATCTGTGAATGAGTGCGGCTGAATACTAGGATAAATTTCGGCAAGTTTTTCTGCGATTTCTCTATAAGCTAAATAAGAGCCATATTCGTTCCAATGTGTATCGGTTTTATAATAAACTTCCCTTTCTTTTCTTGCCTCTATGAGAAGGGAGCGCAAATCCATGACGGAGGTTTTGCCATTTTCGTCTAAATAGGTGAGAAGTTGATCAAGTCTTGATTCTGAGCCTAGCACGGTAATTTCTTCGGGCATGTATTCGGGATAAATACTCGATTTTTTAGGTGGAATAACAACCAAAAGGGTGATGCCTTTTTCTTCATATTCTGCAGAAAGAGCATCCAGATTTTGCGCTATGCTTGCCAGTTCTTCATCAGAAAAAGGAATGATATTTTGATAATCATCCATATTTTTTTCGCCCGTATAAAAAAGCCAGCCTTCTTCACCTACGAGGACTTTGGGGAATACGCGATCTCCGAGACGAAGACGAAAATTAGCGGCTAGAGCAATTAATTCTTCGCGTTTGTAAAATACGCTATTTATTTGATGCGGGTTAAAATTCAATTGGCGGAGGGGGATAATTAATATGCCAAAGAAGATGAAAATATAAAGCCAAGAATACCAAGATGGG
Organism: uncultured Anaerolineaceae bacterium; assembly: GCA_964515535.1. Classification (GTDB taxonomy): domain Bacteria; phylum Chloroflexota; class Anaerolineae; order Anaerolineales; family Villigracilaceae; genus Desulfolinea. The sequence goes on along the minus strand of CAZERH010000266.1, from coordinate 1,667 downwards.
ATGGGATTTTTCTTCATCATCTAAAAACTCCCGTAAATGCCGGGGGTGAATTGGCTATTGGCTATCATGGCTAGGGAGGCGATAAATAAGAGAAATAAAAACCCATCGCTCAAAATGCGTAGCGGGAGATTTGCTTTTGGATATTTGTTCATTTTTTTGTCCATATAGGGCAGAATGGGCATAGAGAGCAATAATCCGATAGAAAAAGCCAGCCAAAAAGAGGGTTCAACAAAAGGCAAAGGTGCGGATTCGCCAAAAGAGGGCGGTGTATAAGATTTATAGAAATTTAATAAGCGTAAAATATAATCCCAAGCAAAAGATAAAGATGGAGAGCGAAAAACAATCCAAGTGAGCAATATACTGCTTAAGGTGTAAATATGCCGAATCGGTTTGAAGGTTTTTTCGAGGGCACGTTTGAGAAAGAGATTTTCGATGACTAAAAATACGCCGTGTAAAAGTCCCCAAAAGATGAAAGTTTGCGTGATTCCATGCCATAAGCCTGTTAATAGAAAGACAATCATGATATTGAGTTGTCTCCCGATGAATTTTAAGCGTTTTCGTTCGAGAGGATAAAAAACATAATCACGGAACCAAGTTGAAAGGGAGATATGACATCTGCGCCAAAATTCACCGATGCTCTGCGAAATGTAGGGGAAATTGAAATTTTCGCCCAAATCGAAGCCCATCATCATGCCCAAGCCGAGAGCCATATCGGTGTAACCGTCAAAATCAAAATAGATTTGCAAAGCATACGCGATAATTGCCAGCCACGCGATATGCGGAAGGATTGATTCGGCACCCAACTTAAAAGCGGCGTTAACCAATTTAGCCAAAACATCCGCTATTAGCACTTTTTTTGCCAAGCCGCGCAGAAATCTCCGTATCCCATTTGCAACAGTTTCTTTGTCTATTTCAGGAGCAAATAATGAATCTGCTATAGTTCTATAACGCGTGATGGGACCTACGAGTATCTTCGGGAAGAGCATGATATAGAGCGCGAAATTTAGCAAAGAAGATTCGGCTTCCGCGCGCTTGTTATGAATATCTACGAGATAAGAAATTGCTTGAAAACTAATATAAGAAAGCCCTAGCGGAAAGCCAAGTTCACCGAGAAGATTTGTGACGCGTTGAGGCAGACCGACCAAGAGCAAAAAATCAACGCCGTAGGTGCTAATTATTTTGTAAAAAACTAAAAGAGCTAAATTCCCCGTTATGCCCAACCAGAGAAGATGTTTTTTGCCATTTTCTCTTTTGAAATTACGTGCGAAGTAGAAATTCCATAAAATAATCCCGACCATTATCGGAATATAGAGTGTTTGCCCCCAAGAGAAGAATAAAAAACTCCCGATTAGTCCAACAATTCGGCGGATATTTTTATCTGCCGCACAATAAACAGCGAAAAAAAAGGGAATGAAAAGAAAGAGGAATAATGGGGAGTTGAATATCATATTGTTTGATGAGCGTTCCTTGATAGCCTCTGTCGGGAATAAAATTTAGTCAGATGACCCCGTTCCCTCAAAGGGAACGGGGTCATTATAGAGTCTGTCCCCTGATTGACTGACAAAACTAATTTTAGAGCATTTTTTGCTACAGCCCTAAAAATACATGTGGAGTGCTACGCGAAGTTCACAGAGACCACAGAGTTTTTTCTCATGTTTTTAAAGATT
>CAZERH010000265.1:0-3432 GCA_964515535.1 uncultured Anaerolineaceae bacterium | reverse complement strand
GCAAATAATGGCATTATTCTAACTGGGAGCCCTTCCTTATCCGCAACTCAGGTTTCTTAGTTATGCACCCCCCTCATTATAATCCCCTAAACACTTGCCAATAACTTCAATGGTTTCTTTGCATAGCTCTCAATAGAAATTTCATGATTCGTCATTGCTTGCAATGTTTCGTTTAATAATAAATTAATAGGCGTGGGGATATTTGCTTTTTTGCCAGCCCGCACCACCGCACCGTTAAGATAATCTACTTCCGATTTTCCGCGTCCGACATGTAAATCAATATGAAATGAAGGCATTTTTCCGCCACGCCCACCACCTAGTTTTTTGAGAGCCAGAGGGCGCAACCACAAAGGGGCATTTGCTAAAAATGCGAGAAGTTTAACAGGGGTTCCCGGCAAATTAACTACGGCGATATTCTGTGCTTTCATCACAGACAAGGCTTCACTGAGCATCCGCATCTCGAAGGCGTAGAGGTCTTTTCTGCCGAAAATTTCAGCCGGAGACATATCAAGAATTGCCGAAGTGGCGTTACCGACTAAATTGGTGAGCATTTTCGACCATTTCATATCGACCGCGCGTTCATAAAGTTTTGCGTTTAGCAAAGCGGCGTTCATCGCCCTGACGAGGCGTTCCGAGAGGGGATGTTCATTTGCGATACCAATGCCACGCAATTTTTCCAGCACAATGTCGCCCGCATCTCGTCTGCCGATGGCGGAGGTGACTGTACCTGAAATCACGTTTTCAGGTCCTAAAATCTCAGCAATGGCGGGTTCGTTATTTACGCCATTTTGGAGGCAGAGAACGGGTGGCATTTTGTCTGCTAGAGGAGCAATCCCTTCCAGAGCAGATTCTGTATCGTAGGATTTTAGCGCAAAGAGGGCAATATCAAAGGGACCATAATCTAAGGCTTTGTTGAGGGAATCGGCAAAGACGATATCTGCCGCGGGGAGCAATTCGGCGGCTGAGGTTTCGCGCCGCGCGTCCAAACTTAAATCAAGCCGAAGTCCACGCGCGCGTAGCGTCTCCGCTATCTGGGGACGTTCAACAAAGACGACTTCGTGTCCCGCTAACGCGAGGCTCCCGCCTACATAAGTCCCAATTGCGCCTGCGCCAAAAGAAAGTATTTTTAAGGTGTTTTTTGTCATTTTAAGTGCTTTTCTTGCCAATGATTTTGATCGTTTAAGCCTTCGATATACCACCGATTGGCGTGAGGGAGGTAGCTGACGGTGGCGAAGGCTGTGTTTGCGAAACGGAATTGGGCTCCCTGATAATTGGCGTGGGGGGGAACACCAACGAGAGATTTCATGGTGAAGTTGAGGATTGCACCGTGAGAAATAATAAGATAACGACCAAAAGGACGCATGAGCAAAGATTGCAAGGCGTGCCCGGCGCGGAGGAAAAGCTCCCAATCGCCTTCGCCGTTACCGGCAAAAGGTTGGTAGGGATTTTGGTAGCGCGGTTGCGGGAGTTCCTTGCGCCCTTTTTCGTGTTTCATGCCAGTTACTTTGCCATTATGCCTTTCCATCCAGATTGGGTCGAACTCATCTACTGAGAAATTGAGTTTTTCGGCGAGAATTTCGGCGGTTTCGCGGGTGCGGCTGAGGGGAGAGGCGATGACATAGTCAAATTCACGTTTTTCTTCTAACCAACGCTCGGCTAGAGCGTAAGTTTGTTCTTTGCCACGCTCGGTGAGAGGGAAATCACTTTGCCCTTGAAAATAGCCTTCGGCATTGCCCGTTGATTCGGCGTGACGAAGGAATACGATTTTGTAGGTGTTGTTTTTCTTTGACATAGGGGAGTATTTTATCAGTTTTCGGTTTGGTATATTATGGTTTTATAATCACATCGGTATAGCCGCCGACTCTTTTCTCTGTGGCTGTGCCATTTTCTGCGATATATCCAAAAAGGTAAATCCGCAACAGACTGGCTTCTTCTAAATAGGGCAAGGAGGGGTAGAGGGAGAACTGACTGCTTTCGGCAGGTGCGAGCAGGATATTTTCACGTTTACATTCGGGGGGCGTGTGAAAAACTTCTATCCATGTGCCTTTTGTGTAGAGGTAAATTTTATTGTGATAATCGGGGCGGAATAAAATTTCACGCTCATCTATCGAAGTGATTTTCAGGTCAATAATATCATTTATCTGTTTAACTTTGGGCGCGGAGATCGAAAACGCTTCATTTAGTGATTCATAGGCGATTTCTAAAGGGGGATTTTCTGTGGGGTTTTCTATTTGAGGCGAGCAAGCAATCAGAAAGATGAAAATTAGGAAGATGAATTTATTTTTCATGGGAACAGGAGAATAGGCAAGTCTAATTTTTCTTAACCAAATAAACAGGACGGCGTTTGACCTCTTGGAAAATATAACCAATATATACCCCGATAAATCCTATGAGAATCATCTGTAAGCCGGCTACGATTAAAATGATAAACATCAATGAACTCCACCCCGGAGCCAGCGTAGATGTTTCTCCGCTAATCCAAAAAGAAAGCACATAAGTCAATTCAGCTAAAGCCAAAAACAGGAGTAATCCTCCAAAACTGAGCCCGATATAAAGCGGGACAAGTGAAAATGAAAAAATGGCGTCCATTGCGAGAGCAATCATTTTACGAGGGGAGTATTTAGAAATCCCGCCGCTTCTTTCATCCGGTTGATAGGGCAGGATGATGGTCGAGAATCCCGCCCAAGCAACCATACCGCGTAAAAAACGATGATATTCCGGCATAGTTTTTAGCGCGTCTACAACTTGTCTTGACATCGCTCGAAAATCGGCTGTTCCCGGAGCTATTTTTGTTCCGCTGATGATATTAATCAACTTATAAAATAAGCCTGATGTTTTTTTCTTGAGCGAACTCGGTTGGTGTTCGTCTATCCGTTGTGTTTGCACAATATCATATCCCCGAAGGACTAACTCAATCATTTCAGAAAGCATTTCCGGGGGGTGTTGCCCGTCTCCATCCATCGTGATGACTATTTCCGCTTGAGAAGCATCCATCCCTGCTGTGAGTGCCGCTTGATGTCCAAAGTTTCGACTTAACTCAATAATTATAATGCGGTCATCATTCAGTTCCTTGAGCACAGTTGATGTTTTGTCGGTGGAGCCGTCGTTAACATAATAGATTCTAAATTGATACGGCAGTTGGGCGATTGCTGTACAAATCCGAGTATGCGTATGTGCAATAATCTCTTCTTCGTTATATACGGGAATGATTAAATCGACTGTTTTTTCTAGTTGTGTATTCATAAAAAAATAAAGTGGTGGCTAAAATTGACGGATGCCCAATATAGTGGGCGCATGTAGGTGGCACACGCTTTTATCCTTTATAGGTTAGGAGGTGGCGTTTTGCCGAGAAAAGATTAAACACAAAGGACACGAAGATTCACAAGGGGAAAACTTTTTTAAACTTTGTGTGTCTTTGTGGTCTTTGTGTTT
>CAZERH010000264.1:0-3433 GCA_964515535.1 uncultured Anaerolineaceae bacterium | reverse complement strand
CCCTTAGACTAAAAAGAGTAAGGCTACGCCTGCCATAGCGAGGAAAGTGCCGGCGATGCTCCCCCAGCCGAAGCGTTCTTTGAAGACGAAATGACTAATGGGAAGTAAAAAGACGGGCGGCAAAGATGTGAGTGTGCTGGCAACGCCCACCTCTATGCGTTGAATGGCAAAAAGGGAAAGTGTAACCCCCAGAAAAGGTCCGAAGAAGGCACCCGCAACCGCAAAAGACAATCCGGTTTTATTTTTTCTTAAGGTTTCAAACGTGCTTTTAACTTGCTTTTGGAAAAAAGTAATTAACCATAATACGATCATTGCGCTGAACATTCGAATCAGGTTGGCAGAGATGGGGGAAAAGTCGCCGCCAAAGCCTTTTTTGGCGAGGACGAGTCCGGATGCCTGCCCAATTGCCGCACCCAAGCCCAAGAGGATTCCGCGCCCGTAGTCACGCGCGTTGCGATTTTGTCCGTTTCCGTCCATGACGACCCACATAATCCCGGCTAGAGTGAGGAGGATGCCTATAATTTGTCCGCTTTTTAAGGATTCTCCTAGAAATGCCCAAGCTTCTAACGTGGCGATGACGGGGGCGAGGCTCATCATCAGCATTGCTATACGCGGACCCACGAGAACAAAGGATTGGAAGAGGAATATATCTCCAAGAACCAGCCCTATCACGCCGGAGAGGCTAAACCAAAACCAGCGTTCAGGCGCGACATTGAGGGGAATGAATGTGCCGAGCACAACCCAATGAGTAAGGCTGAGAAAAATTGTGGCGAAGATGAGGCGAATGCGATTAACCACCAGCGAGCCGATGCGTCGTCCGGCAACTGTAAATGCGCTTGAGCCAAATGAGAAGCTGAGTGATGTTGCGAGTGCGGCGAGTTCGCCGAGATATTCTGCCAAGAGGTTCTCCTGAGTGTTTTAGACTTTATTGGAAATAGGTGAGAAGAACCCGTTCCTTTGGAGGGAACGGGTTCTTCTGGTTATCGAATTTCACTTCCGATAAAGTGTGTTGGGAATGATTGTTGAATTTTACAATTTCAGGAGGCGGGAAGTGTTGCAATAGGCGTTCAGAAAATGGGTTTTTCGTCTATAATCAGCGTCATGAAAAAAGAAGAACATTTTGAAATTTGGGTAGGAGCTTTTAAAGAGACTTTTGCGCTTAATTCGATTCTTGCCGCGGCGGGAACGGCTTATTTTGCGTTCTTTTCTTTTTTTCCACTTATGCTACTTGTTGTAGCGGTCGCAAGCCGCTGGTTTGATCCGCTTTGGGTGGAAAATGAGGTTGTTACTCAACTCGAATTTATTATTCCTGGTATCACCCGCTTGCTAGGAGCTAATATCACCCAAGTTGTGCAAGCACGCGGCTCTATTACTACAACGGCTTTGGTTATTTTAGGGTGGTCTGGCTCCGCACTTTTTAGTATTATAGCGCGTGTAATGGATACTATTTGGGAGGGACGAGATACGCGTTCCAGAATTCGCTATAGAGGTATAGCTTTGCTTTTTGTGATAGCTTTGAGCATTATCGTTTTGCCCTTTCTTACTGTTATCACATGGATTACCCCTTTGGCGGAAAATTTGCTCCCAAATATCCCTACTTTTCTCCTTTCCGGTTCAACATTCGCCATTTCAGCCTTGATTAGCATTCTGACTTTTGGCTTGCTTTACCGATTTTTACCCCATATCAGCCCGGCGTGGCACGATGTTTGGATTGCCGCCATCTCTGCTGGTTTTTTATGGGAATTTGCTAAACGTTTTTTTATCAATTATATTGCCGGTTTTTTAACCAGCACAAATCTTATTTACGGCTCGGTTTCGACCATTATTGCGTTTTTGACATGGGTATATTTTAGCGGGTTGATATTTTTTTTCGGGGCATATTTGGGAAAAGGCTATCGAGGCAACGGCGCAAAGGAAAGAAGGGGTTTTAAAAGGAGAAAAGGGGATTGATATTTAGTAGTTGCTCGAAATCAGGATGTTTTTTGCAAGGGCGAAGAATTCTTTGCCCCTACGCTTGCCTATTTGTAAAGAGGTAAATCAGTGACCGATAAAGAAAATAGCCCCAAAGAAATAAAAATGTTTCCCCGTTTTGCCCTCTACGGATTCCTTAAAAATTTGCGCTTTTTTGACCCCTTCATTATTCTCATATTCCGTGAGGCGGGGCTAAGTTTTTTGCAAATCGGCTTGCTCTACGCCATCCGTGATGTCTCAACCAATATCCTTGAAATCCCCACCGGCGTATTTGCCGATTCCTTCGGACGGCGCAAATCAATGGTGATGGCATTCATCTCCTACTTGATTTCTTTTATCGTTTTCTATCTTTGTACTACATTTTCCTTCTACGCATTCGCCATGATTCTCTTCGCTTTCGGAGAGGCTTTCCGCTCCGGTACGCATAAAGCCCTTATTTTGGAACACCTCAAAATAACAGGACGGGAGGATATCAAAGTTTCCTACTACGGGCGCACGCGCTCAGTTTCACAACTTGGCTCGGCACTTAATGCCCTCATCGCGGCGGGGTTAGTCTTCTACACGGGCGAATACCGAATCATGTTTCTCGCGTCAACCGTTCCCTATTCATTGGATTTATTGAACTTGCTTGCCTACCCCAAAGCGTTGGATGGCGATTTGAAGTCCGTCCCCTTTAAAGACATTTGGATCCAGACCAAAAGCACCCTCCGTGATTTTGGCGGAATCTTCACCAATAAACTTGCTTTGCGAGCCCTTCTGAACAGTTCGGTGAATGGTGGCTCCTTTAAAGCCACTAAAGACTATCTCCAGCCCATTTTAGAGGGTTTCGCGCTCACTTTGCCCTTTCTTTTATCCGCCAGCGCAGTCCAGCGGGGAGCCGCGATGATTGGCGTGGTCTATTTTGTGATTTATCTTTTCACCAGCTACGCTTCCCGCAGTGCGGAAAAATTCAGCAAACGGTTTAGTTCTTTGGGACGCGCCATCAACATCAGCTTTTTACTCGGTGCGGGATTGCTCCTCCTCGCCGGACTTGCCATGTGGGCGAATATCGTTATTTTATCCATCATCACTTTTTTGGCTTTTTACGCGCTTCGCTCTCTGCGCCGCCCCATGGACGTGGCATATATCAGCGACCAAATTGATAGCAAAATTATGGCATCCGGACTTTCTGCCGAAGCACAACTTACTACCATCTTAACTGCCCTTTTCGCCCCGCTTTTGGGCTATCTCGCCGATTCTTTTGGGGTTGGTATCGCGTTGACAGTCTTAGGTATAGGCGTTTCTGCACTCTATATTTTCGCAAAAGTAGACGAAGAGAGCAAATAACAGAAGAGTTTATTCGAGAAAACGTCTTGCAGTTCAGGGAAAATCGTGACTGTAACACCGCCCGATTGACTAACAAATCTTAAAAATCTCACCACAGAGTACACTGAAAGCACAGAGAATTTTTAAAAACAGGAGA
>CAZERH010000263.1:0-3443 GCA_964515535.1 uncultured Anaerolineaceae bacterium | reverse complement strand
CTGAGATATTGATATTGACGTAATCTTTTAGCCAACTGATTGGTAATTTCATGGTTGCTCCTACTTTTTAAACACAAAGGTCACGAAGTTCTCTAAGGTTTGGGACACGGAGTGCGCGGATTTCACGGAGTTTTTTTATAACCCGCTTTGGTTTCGATACGAATGACGATGGTGCTGTCATTCTACTCAACCGCCGCTATGTTATTGTTTTTAATCTTTTCTTCGTGTTTCTTGGTGTCCTTTGTGGTTAATCCTTTTTCTTTCCTAAAACTGCTCCAAAAATCTCACGTCATTTCCCCAGAAATAACGAATATCCTTGATATTATGGCGTAACATCGCCTGACGTTCGGGACCCATCCCGAAGGCAAAGCCGGTGTAGCGATGCGGGTCATATCCGCCCGCGCTTAGGACGTTGGGATGCACCATCCCGCACCCCAAAATCTCCAGCCAGCCCGATTTCTTGCAGACGTTACAGCCCTCGCCGCCGCACAAGAAACATTCCACATCCATTTCGGCGGAAGGTTCGGTAAAGGGGAAATGTTGCCCTCTAAAACGCGTCCGCGCGTGCTGACCGAACATTCGGCGAGCAAAATCCGAGAGCGTCCCTTTCAAATCGCCGAGCGTGATATTTTCTCCGACCGCCAAGCCTTCAACTTGATTGAATTGAATCTCTGAGCGGTGAGTAATCTGCTCGTTACGGTAACACATCCCCGGCAAAGAGATGCGGATGGGGGGCGGGTTATCGGGGTTGGTCGCGGCAAATTCGCGCATCGCCCGAATCTGCCCGGGGGAAGTATGCGTCCGCATCAACTGCTCGTTATCGCTTCCCTCAATATAAAAAGAATCCTGCATTTCCCGCGCCGGATGCCCGACAGGGAAGTTCAGATGCTGGAAGTTATATTCATCCGATTCCACCTCGCGGGAGGTATAAACCTGAAATCCCATATCGCCCAAGATATTCAAAATGCGCCGTAAAGTTTGGATAGCGGGATGAATCCGTCCGTGACGGAAGGGGCGACCGGGCAAAGTGATGTCGAGACGCTCCTCTGCCAACGAGCGTTCGAGCGCGGCTTGCTTGACCTTCGCCTTGCGTGCCGTCAAATCGGCTTCGAGTGCGACTTTGACTTCGTTAGCGCGCTTCCCGACCTTCCCGCGTTCTTCCTTAGCGACTTTCCCGATTCCCTTAAAAACCGCCATCAAATCGGAATTCCGCCCGATATATTTCACCTTCCACGCCTGCAAAGCCTCTTCATCCGCAATCTCTTCGAGCGCAGATAAAGCCGAGGCTTGGATTTCGTTCAATTTATCTAGCATAATTTCTCCTTCTTTCTTTTTTAAACACAAAGGTCACTAAGAAACACGAAGAAAAAACTAAAAAAACTTTGTGACACTTTGTGTTCTTCGTGTTTAATAAAAAAATCCCATCCCACAAATGGGACGGGAGGGAATTTCCCGCGGTACCACCCACGTTGATTTGTTACAACTAAGCACAGAACAAATCCACTCAAAACCGACAATCATCGGTAGCCCTTATAACGTAGGGATTACGGTCTAAACTACACAACTTGCAAACTTGCTACTTGCAAACTTTCACTTAGACAACTCAGGAGGGAACTTCAATCCACTTCTGCCGAGCGGGAGTTTCAGCCATGCTCCACGCCTCTCTAACGGCATCCGAAGACCTACTTTCCTCCGTCAACGCGATGGGGTCTATTATCTTTGAAAAGGGACGGTTGTCAAGGGTTGAGAAGGTCAAACCCAAGTCATAGATTATTTTTTTATGTCTCTTAAAAAAGAACTTAGGGCAGAACCCTGGCGACACTCTGTAGTAATACTACCCATAACGGTTGAGTTGCTAAATATGACCCAAAGAATGCTAGCCATCCAAAAATGACCAGGGTGGACCTTTTGTTTAGTCCAGCTTTTTGTTGCAGTTGTTTTACCATGGCAATCACCTCTTTCTGTTTACTTCTAAACTTCAATCGGATGTCGCTAGGTTTCTGCTCCGCAGTGCGTGCTACCCTAAATTCTCTTTTGTAGAGATGTTTATCCAGCCGCGTTTTTTTGTGAATTACGTTCTGTATCAATTATACCTTTTTTCTCTAGGCTATCCGCCCTCATTTTTTTCTCCAACCACCCACAAATCCCCTCTGCCGTCTCACGATAATTATGCGCCATCATGATATTATGTGCAGAATTAGGAACAATAACAAAATCCGCTTTATAATGCTCAGCTGATTCTCTCTCATATTCTATGCTGACGACGGCATCTTTCTCAGCCGCCAACCAGAGCATTGGCGTTTGAACCTTCTCAGGCGGATGCCAAAACGGTGGGTTATGTTGCACCATCACAAAAGCGGATTCGGGGCTAAGTTTTGCGTACAATTCTTCGGCAGTAGAAATGGAATTGGGGGAAAGTAGCTTTTTCGCGGCTTGTTCCGGTGTGCGAATAAAAGGCTGTGCTGAAAAACTAAGCGACATCAGAATCAAACCCACCGGGTCAAGTTCCCACCAAAGTTTCAACCCCTTAGTCGTACTATGCGAAGCCCACGGAGCAACAAGCACCGCCGCGGGCAAATCATCGCCCACATATTTGAGATACCATTGCGCTAACCCTCCGCCCATGCTGTGTCCCATCAAAATAGGCTTGCGTGGCAGGCGTTCTACTTCTGCTTTCAAAAAGCGCAAATAATACCCCGCAGTACAAAAATAAATCGAGCGTTGCACCGGTGATCCAGCGTGACCGGGCAAGCTGATGGCATGGCTTTCCCAACCCCATTCTGCGAAAAGTTCCTGCCAATCTTGCCAACACCATGCGCCGTGCCACATCCCGTGTTGCATTAATATGGGCGTGTCAAAACGTCTGTTTTTTGGGATATAACTGATGCGCTCTATCCCGTCATTTATAGCGTAATGTTTGAAAAAATGTTCGCCTTCTTCTATTTCTGTTGACATTTGCAATCCTTTGCTTTTTGAAAAGCGAGAGCATATATTATATACACTCTACAGATATTTCTTTGCAAAGTCAAAAAAACTGCGCTTACTTATCACTCTATACCTTCACCATCTCAACGTTTATGTATTTTTATTCTCCCTCAATCTTCCTCTTCACAAAATCGCCCAAAAAACCTTGAGCATTTTCACTCGTCACCACCGATTTCCCCGTCTGCTTTTCGATTTCTTCTCTTGCCTTGAGTGCGACAGTCCCGCCTTTGTGAGCAACGTGTTTATTTTGCTCTAACCCTTCCGGCTTCTTTTCTTTTGAGATTTCAGTTGTAGATGCTTCTGCCAGCATATTTAACACCAATTCAAGATTACTCATATTGTCCCGCAGATTTTCTTTTTTCAAGCCTTTGAGCTTTTTATACTCTTTTACGTTTTTGCCCGTCCATGCTTCGGTAATCTCATTTGTCAAAATGGCAAATTCCATCTCTTCTTTTACG
>CAZERH010000262.1:2676-3451 GCA_964515535.1 uncultured Anaerolineaceae bacterium | reverse complement strand
ACTTGCCTAATAACGAAATCATTTTTCGCTAAACCCTTCGCCCAAAGCCATAGAGCTAAGGGCGATTTTCTTTTTATAGGATAGAATCCATCACCACAAAGTACACGAAGATTCTCTCTGTGTACACAGAGAAAAAACTTTGTGAGCTTCGTGCCTTCGTGGTGAGCAAAAAATCTTGGAGGAACTCATGTACAAAACCCATACTTGCGGCGAGCTTCGCACATCCCATATCGGCGAGACGGTTACCTTAGCCGGTTGGGTACATAATTTTCGTAATCACGGCGGCGTGACCTTTATTGATCTGCGCGACCGTTTTGGCATCGTACAGGTTGTTGGAAATCCCGATGTGGATGAAGCTCTACTACCACTCAAAGAAGCGCGCTCGGAATGGGTGTTGCAGGTGGGCGGAGAAGTTCGTCCGCGCATTGAAGGGGCGGTTAATCCCAACTTGGATACGGGTGAGATTGAAATCGCGGTAAAAAGCGTTAAGGTTTTGAATAAATCGAAAATGCTTCCGATTTTGATTAATAAAGATGAAGAAGTAGATGAGAATCTCCGCTTGAAGTTCCGTTATCTCGATTTGCGGCGTGAATCCATGCGCCACAATCTTGAATTGCGCCACAAAACGATTAAATTCATCCGTGATTATTTGGACAACCAAAGTTTCCTCGAAGTGGAAACACCAATTCTTTTCAAAACTACCCCTGAAGGCGCGCGGGATTATCTCGTGCCGTCTCGCGTTCACCCCGGACAATTTTACGCGTTGCCTCAATCC
>CAZERH010000262.1:1484-2666 GCA_964515535.1 uncultured Anaerolineaceae bacterium | reverse complement strand
ATCCCCGCAACAGTTGAAGCAGATGCTCATGGTCGGCGGCATCGAGCGATATTTCCAAATTGCACGCTGTTTCCGTGACGAAGACCAACGTGGCGACCGTCAGCCGGAGTTCACCCAATTGGATATGGAACTTTCTTTCGTTGAACGCGACGATGTGATGAATCTCGCTGAGGGGATGTTTACCGAACTGGTCGCCAAAGTTGTCCCCGAAAAGAAGGTTTTCCAAACGCCTTGGCCCCGTATCACCTATCAAGAGGCAATGGAGAGATTCGGGAAGGATAATCCCGACATCCGCTTTGGCTTGGAATTGGTCAATATCGGCGATTTGGTCGCGGAATGCGGATTTGGCGTTTTCGAGAATACTATCAAAGCCGGTGGCGAAGTGCGCGGCATCAATGCGAAGGGATTGGGCAACTACTCCCGCAAAAAGATTGATGCGCTCACTAAATACGTCAAAGAAAATGGCGGAGCGAAAGGCCTCGCCTATATCGCGCTGACCAGCGAGGGGCAAATCCGCTCGTCTTTTGCGAAGTTCTTAACGGACGATGTTCGGGATGCGATCATCTCGAAGATGGAAGCGTCAAATGGCGATCTCCTGCTCTTTGTCGCCGACCAAGCCGAAATCACGTTCGAATCGCTCGGTCGTTTACGCGTCCACCTCGGCGATTTGCTCGGTCTGCGTGATTCCAATATCCTCGGCTTCTGCTGGGTCATCGACTTCCCCTTTGTATTTTGGAACGAGGACGAAAAACGCTGGGATCCCAGCCATCACCTTTTCACCTCCCCGATGCCCGAAGATATTCCTATGCTAGAATCCGACACGGGCAAGGTGCGCGGGCAACAATATGACCTTGTGCTGAATAATTACGAGGTCGGCGGCGGCTCAATTCGTATCCATCAGGGCGATTTGCAAGAGAAGGTCTTCAAGCTGATTGGTCTCGACCCCGAAGTTGCCAAAGAGCGTTTCGGTCACATGCTCGAAGCCTTCACCTACGGCGCGCCCCCGCACGGCGGCATCGCAATCGGCATGGATCGCTTCGTGATGCTTCTTGCCGATGCGCCGAATATCCGCGAGGTGATTGCCTTCCCGAAAAACCAACACGCACGGGACGTGATGGGCGATGCCCCCTCCCCCGCCGAGCCGAAACAGTTGGAAGAGCTACATATTAAAATTAGCGATTA
>CAZERH010000262.1:0-1384 GCA_964515535.1 uncultured Anaerolineaceae bacterium | reverse complement strand
ATCGCCGATTACGAGGGCGAAGAAGTCACCATTCGAGGCTGGGTTTATAAACGCACAGGAAAAGGCAAATTGGCTTTTTTGCTCGTGCGGGATGGCTCAGGATTTGCCCAATGCGTGGCGTTTAAAGGGGATTTGGACGAGGAGCTTTTCGAGACGATTAGCCATATCCCGCAGGAATCATCGGTAATCATCACCGGCACGGTACGAGCGGACAAACGTGCCCCCGGCTTGCCCGGCGGCTACGAGCTTGGGATTTCGGCATTTGACGTGGTGCAAGCCGCCGCGGACGATTATCCGATGGCACTCAAAGAGCATGGTGCCGACTTTGCGCTGGATAACCGCCATTTTTGGATTCGGATGCCCAGCCAATGGGCGATTCTCCGCATCCGCGCCACCATCATCTCTGCCATCCGCGAATGGCTGGACGATAACGGTTTTACGCTAATGGATACCCCCATCCTAACCCCCGCCGCCGCCGAAGGGACAACGACTCTCTTCGAGACCAAGTATTTCGATGAAGGCAAAGCCTATCTCGCCCAAACGGGACAACTCTATAACGAGGCAAATATCTTCGCTTTTGGCAAAGTTTATTGCTTTGGTCCCACTTTTCGCGTGGAGAAATCCAAAACTCGCCGTCACCTGACCGAATTTTGGATGGTTGAGCCTGAAATTGCTTTTTGTGATTTGGACGAATTAATGGAAATCGAAGAGCAATTTGTGACCCACATCGTCAAGCGCGTTTTGGAGAAAAATCGCAAAGAACTCGAATCGCTGGGACGCGATATTTCCGCTCTCGAAAAAATCGAAGCCCCCTTCCCGCGCATCTCTTACGATAAAGCGGTCGAGATGATTAAAGAAATCCAAGCCCAAACCGAAGACCCCGAAGAAAAATCCTTTTTGGAAATCGAATGGGGCATGGATTTTGGCGCACGTCACGAAACGGTGTTGACCAAACAATTTGATAAACCCGTTTTCGTCTACGGCTACCCGACCGAAGTCAAAGCCTTTTACATGGAGCCGATGCCCGGTCGCCCCGAAGCCTGCAAAAGCGTAGACTTGCTCGCCCCCGAAGGCTACGGCGAGATCATCGGCGGCTCCGAGCGCATGTCGGATCCCGATTTGCTCCTGCAACGCATCCATGAGCATGGATTACCCGAAGAAGCCTTTAACTGGTATTTGCAATTGCGACAATACGGCTCTGTTCCCCACTCCGGTTTTGGGATGGGGGTTGAGCGCACAGTCGCTTGGATTTGCGGCACCGACCACATCCGCGAGACGATTCCTTTTCCGAGGACGATAAAGAGGGTTTATCCGTAGAGAAACAAAAGACGTCCCTTCTGGCTATTTCAAAAGGAAGATAGTTTTTTAAATGATGTCCTGATTT
>CAZERH010000261.1:0-3456 GCA_964515535.1 uncultured Anaerolineaceae bacterium | reverse complement strand
GGACTTCAAAATGGGGCATCACTTTATCTAACTCTGCCACCGCGCGCATAATCTCTACACCAAAATAATTCGGGTGCGAAGTGAGGAAACGAATCCGCTCTATGCCCTCGACATCGTTCAAAAGGCGGAGCAAATCGGCGAGATTTTCCCCGTTTTTCAAATCTTTGCCGTAGCGGTCTACAATTTGCCCCAAAAGCGTGATTTCTTTAACGCCCTGTCTCGCCAACGAATTCGCTTCGGCGACAATTTCATCGAGGGGTCTGCTACGCTCAATGCCGCGTTGATAGGGAATGATGCAATAGGTGCAAGCGTGTGAGCATCCGTAGACAATCGGGATAAAGGCAGAGACGAGTTTGCCGCGCTCATGCTCAGGGATGATAATCTCGCCGTCCATAAGCGCAAACCTGTTTCGGGTCACGTTCGTTTCGGCGATGTAATCGGCATCCTGTGAAAGGTAGGCAATTAATGGTCCCGGATCGGAGGGCGGAGAGAAAACATCCACAAAAGGCAGTTTTTTACGCAATTTTTCCGCGCCTTTTACGCCGACCAAACATCCCATCAGGTTGATAATAAGGTTCGGATTTTTCTTTTTGAGCGGACGGATGGAATGCAGAAATCCGAGAGCTTTATTTTCAGCAGATTGACGCACAACACAAGTGTTGAGGACGAGAACGTCCGCGTTTTTGGCTTGGTCGGTGAACTCGTAACCCAGTTTTTCGAGGGACGAAGCGAGTCTGCGCGAATCCGCCACATTCATTTGGCATCCGGCTGTCCAGATGTGATATTTTTTATCTAGTTTATTCATAGGGCGAAGATTATACTATTAATAAGGGTGTTTTTTGCCCGAGTGCTTTGGTTCTCACCTTTTTTTAACCAATATAAAATTTCCCCTTTTCTTTTAGCCAACTCTGTTGCATCATTATCTCCGTCTTGAATATCCGCTAGGATGCCGGAATGTTTTAGAAACAGGTCTTTCCAACGAAGGGGATATTTTAAAAAGATAGCCAAAGAATTTGGATTGATATGATATTTACTCGATAGTTGGGATTAGGTTGAAAATTTCGCTGTATAAAAGTTGTTCTTTGGTGTATCCTTAGCTTATATTTTCAAACGACATCTTGAAAGTAGTAAATTTCTCCATTCGCGAGGTTTGCAAGAGGTCTACTGGACTACAGAGACAGTACACCACGCGTGATATTTGGCTTGTTCCCGTTGGGAACCTGTTTTTGGAAAAGAACGACTCCCCTCTATTATTTAGGAAGATTTTTTAATGAAAAAATTCGTCGCTGTTGCGGGCAATATCGGCGTGGGGAAATCCACGCTCGTTGAAATGCTCTGTGAAAAACTAGGCTGGGAACCCTTCTACGAACCCGTTGCCGAAAACCCCTACCTCGCCGATTTCTACGATGACATGCCTGCCTGGTCATTCCATTCGCAGGTTTTCTTTTTATCGCATCGCCTGCGCAGTCATCACGATTTGGCGAAACATCCCACCTCCGTCATTCAAGATCGCAGTGTTTACGAAGACGCCGAAGTCTTCGCCAAAAATCTCGCCAAACAGGGGCATATCCAACCAAGAGATTACCAACCCTATCGCGAACTCTACGAGACCGTGATCGGCTTTCTCCCCCCGCCCGATCTGGTGATCTACCTCCGCGCCTCTGTCCCCACCCTTTTAAGACGGATTGAATCGCGCGGTCGCGATTACGAAAGTGAGATTGCCTCCGGTTATCTAGCCGGATTGAACGCCCTCTACGAATCGTGGATCGCCGAATTTACCCTTTGCCCCGTCCTCACCGTTCCCGCCGATGATCTGGATTTTGTGGCACACCCCGGACATTTGAACTTGGTCGCCGCTAAAATAACAGATATGCTAACCGGAAAAAAGGAAGTCAACTTCGCCGCCGATGAAGTTGCAAGAGCGGCGGATTAAAAAGCAAACCAGACAAGTCTTCAAGACCCGTCTGGTTTTTTTATTAGCAAATCTTGTCTTCTCTATTTGTCATCCTTCTCCTTCCTTTTCTTAACGCTATATTGCGCTAAACTGAGAAAAATGACCAAAAAGATGATAACGATACTTACCCAAGTGAACCAATCCATAACTTATTTCCTTTACTCATAAATTTAAAACGAACGCAATAGACCATTGTACCTTAAGAGAAAAATCGCTTTTTATTTTTTTATATATTTATCTGAATGTAGGGTATATTTCATATCATACGTCTTATGTGAAATCAAATCAACCTATATGCAGAAAGAATCGTCAAGACATTGGCAAATCACCTGTATATAGGCACAGCAATTTTTTAGTCGCAAACATTCTTGTCATCAAACGCATAATTTCTCAATGGAGAACAAACTGCCAATGCACACATACGGGTAAACGCTTCGATTTTAGCGATTTCTCCCGTATTTACTGGTTTCCTATTCCACATAAGACGTATGATATCAAAACGGATGAGTGGTACCGCATAAGTCTCTCTAGCTATCCTAATATCAGGACATCTGTTCCTACAGTCAATTGGGGCAATCATAGCTATATTCGTGCAGTTTATGATTTATCTTTTTCCAGAGTGGTATATCCAGCGGCAGATGAACAATATGAACCCACCCTAATTCTTTGGGATATTGAAAATGAACAAGAAATTATAAGATTTAATCAGGGTTATGACAATTCCGTTGGTGGTACTCCACAATGGTCTCAGGATGGAAGTTTTTTCATAGCAGGCATATACCCTCAGCGCAGAGCAAGTGATGGCACCCTTTATAAAAATGTTCTAGATGACTATCCATACGAAGGCGGTTTTGAATTGTTTCAAGATGGGCGCGATGGCGAAATTAAACGTTTAACTTATTTCACCACAAAATATCATGCTGGTGAAGAAGCCTTTGCTTTATCACCAGATGAAAAACTTATTGCATTTTGGTTGAATTTAGAATATCAACCAGGAGATCAAGATGCCAACAGGACTCTAGCAATTTTAAATATTGAGACGGGTAAAGTTGTTGACTTATGTTTTGCTGATGGAGGAAAAACATCAATTCCTCCAGTTTGGTCACCAGACGGAAAATATCTAGTAGTTTCAAGATACGCACCTAGGGAAAACAAAGACGTACATTCTGATTCTGTTCTTATTGATCTTGAGCAAAATTTAGCAATAAATGTGGGTGAGAATATAGTAGTGGTAGGATGGCTGACAGAGTAAATACTTGCTAGATTCCTCAACAGGCTAAATATCTTTCACCGGTTAGTTGATGCTAACCGGTGAAATCATACTCTCAGCCCGCTATACACCCTGGGGCGATACTCTTGAAACCCATGGAGACGGCAATTTTACCTTTGGCTACTTTGGCGGTGTCATGGATGCCGTGACAGGCTTGCTCTATGTTGGTAATGGGCAGTATTATGATCCATACACGGGTAGATTCCTGACGCGTGATGCGAAGCCTGAAAAT
>CAZERH010000260.1:0-3489 GCA_964515535.1 uncultured Anaerolineaceae bacterium | reverse complement strand
GTTGGAAAGATTTTTAAACGAATAAAAATAAGTTTGAAGGTTTAAAAATTAAAGGTCGTTCTCAAAAATGAGAACGACCTTTTTTATTTTGGATAAAGAGCCACTTCGCGCGTGGTTT
The DNA here is from genome assembly GCA_964515535.1 of uncultured Anaerolineaceae bacterium. Lineage (GTDB taxonomy): Bacteria > Chloroflexota > Anaerolineae > Anaerolineales > Villigracilaceae > Desulfolinea. The sequence goes on along the minus strand of CAZERH010000260.1, from coordinate 3,371 downwards.
AGGCTTGCTACCGTTTAATGAGCATCTGCCAATGTTGAGTTTTGTACATATCCCTCCTATCCGAACGCAGGTACTCGCTACGGCATTTTCATAACCACCATAGCATAATAACAAATTGGCGGACAACCTTCTCCGTTCGGTTGAGAAATTTCGTAGTTGGGGTAAAAAACTTCCGAAAGTTGCTCACCATTTAACGTAATCGTTACCGTAATTTCTTCCGGTGCATAGTCTTCTTCCAGATGAATATACACTTTTTCTGAAGAACATTGGATCGCGGTACTCCCTTGCATATCGTTTCCATCGCAAGACAATGTGAGGAATTCACCCGTAGAATTTGTCACTTCGACTTGGTAAGAGCTATCAGCGGGCAAATTTTCTAATTCAAGCGTCACACCGCTTCCTAAACAATCTACAAGTGTACAAAAATCTCCCGTCGGGATAGCTGGACCTAAAACCAAAGCAATAGCGGCTACAACAAGAAAAATAACCGTAAAGAATATAATATATCCGCGTTTTTTAGCAGATAATTCACCCCACCAACTCGTCATCTTAGACATTTTATATTCTCCTTTTTGAACAGATTTCAAAACACAAAAGAATAAATTTCATCCCTTCGAGATTGAAAAAACCGCGGGAAGCAATACACTTCTACTCTTCCAACATTTCAACTTTCAACCCCTTACTCTAAATCTGCTAGTACGTTCGGTACAAAAGCCAAAATATCACTCGCCAGCACGGACGCGGATGAGCCGATCATCTCGCCTGCCACAATCCCCGCCTGCGCGTGAATCCAGCAACCGGCTATCGCCGCGTCAAGGGCAGTTAATCCCTGAGCACGGAGACCAACGATCAGCCCCGCGAGAACATCACCGGAGCCAGCCCGCGCCAAAGTCGGCGAGGCGACCGGGATGGTGTAAGTTTCTCCACTCGGCGCGGCAATCACAGTGAACGCGCCTTTCAACACGACCACATGTCCCCACTTTTGGGCGTATTCGCGTGCAATCTCTAAACGATTCTCCTGAATTTCCGCGACCGTAAGTCCGGTCATCACCGCCATTTCACCGGGATGGGGAGTCAGCACCGCAGTATCCGGAATCAATTCAAACCAATTTTCGATTTGCGAAAGTAATTTCAATCCATCCGCGTCAAAAACCAGCGGAGGTAATTTTGCTTCCTTTTCTTCTTTCTTTTCTTCCGATCCATGCACAAATCCAATGCCACCCTTCTTTTTGGCATTTTTTTTCATTTTCAGCAAATTTTCTATAAATTCGCGCGTGGTTTCTTCCATCCCAAAGCCGGGACCAATCAGAAGCGCGGTGGCGCGATCCAAATTTTCGATGAGAACAACAGCCGCGTCCGCCGAGATAACGCCCATTTTATGCGGAAGCAGTACCCAAGTTGATTCCGGGAATTGTCCCGCCAGCGCGCCGTGCAAAAGGGAGGGAATCGCAAGGGTCACTAATCCTGCCCCAACACGATACGCTGATTTTCCCGCCAAAAGTGATGCGCCGGTATAGTTAACTGATCCTGCTGTGGTTAACGCTGTACCAAAGGTACCTTTATGCGCCGAAAGCGGACGCTCCGGCAAAAAAGCGGTGACCATTTCTTCATCTACGACAAAATTCTTCACTGAAACCCAATCGGGGACTTTATCCGTCACACCAATATCCACGACCGCGATATTGCCGCAGAGTTCGAAGGCGGGTAATTTGAGCAAACCGAATTTAATCGCCGCCATTGTTGCGGTCACGTCTGCGGGAATGGTATCAGGGTCAGCTTCGCCGGTGTTACTGTCCACACCAGAGGGGCAATCAATCGCGATGACATAAGGTTCCCAATCAGCATACTCGAGAGCTTCGCCAGTGGCACTGAGAATATCAGCCGCGTCTTCGCGAAGCGGCAATTTTATGCCCGTGCCGAACAAACCATCCAACACTACCGCAGATTTGACCACAGAGTAGGCAAGTTTTTGAAAGGCTTTATCTTCTTCCGCGAGAATAATCTCACCGCCGGATTTTTTGATACGTTCCACCAAAGGATCACCTTTTTTGCGCTTAAAAAGATAGGCGACCACATCCCAGCCTTCGAGGGCAAGCAAGTCGAGGGTCACGAGCGCATCGCCACCGTTGTTGCCGGGACCGACCAAAGCAAAAACCCTGTTTTCGCCATCGCCGTTGACAGGTAGATCAAGAATAATTTCTGCAATACCGCGACCGGCGTTTTTCATCAATTCGGCGAAGGAGACGCCGCCAACGGCATCGGTTTGTTGATCGATATTTCGCATTTCTTCTACTGAGAGTAGTTTCATGATGCTTTCCTTTATTTTCTAATATATCCGTTACATCTTGCGTGAGATATTAAGAGTATCTCTCCCGTTGAATTATACCCGCATCACCCGCCACCTGTTATAATACTTTTCGTCATTCAAAAAACAAATTCAGGAGAAATTATGCCTACTCAAATCAAATTTGGCACAGACGGCTGGCGTGGACATGTCGCCGAGGACTATACATTTGAAAGCGTGCGCCGATGCTCGCAAGGATTCGCATCCTACCTCATCGAAGAAGGTTACGAAGGCGAATGGGTCATCGTGGGGCACGACAAACGCTATCGCGGTGAAGACTTTGCCCTCGCCGTTGCCGAGGTTTTAGCAGGGAACGGATTGAAGGTTTATCTCACAGATGATGCCTCCCCAACCCCCGTTATTTCATATTCTGTAGTTGCAAAAAAAGCAGTCGGTGCAGTAAATGTGACCGCCTCTCATAACCCCTCCACCGATAACGGTTTCAAAGTCCGTGACAAAATGGGCGGCGCAATAGACCCCGAAGGCTTGCTCAAAATCGAAGCTCTCATTCCGGACGATATTGCGGATGTGAAAATCAAACAATTTGCAGACGCTGAAAAAGACGGCACAATCGTCTACTTCGACTCAACCATTGACTACCTCGCCCATATCGCCAAATTGATTGACGTACAGCCAATCAAAGACGCGGGCTTGACTATCCTGGTAGATGCGATGTGGGGCAACGGTGCGGGCTGGTTCTCCGGCTTACTCAATGGCGGCGCAACCAAAGTGATTGAAATTCACAACGAGCGCAATCCTATTTTCCCCGAAATGAAACGCCCTGAGCCAATTCCGCCCAACGTGGATGTCGGGCTACAAGCCGCCAAAGACCACAACGCTGATATTTTCCTCGTCAATGACGGGGATGCCGACCGCGTTGGTTTCGGTGATGAAAACGGCGAATTTATAGACCAACTCCGCTCTTACGGTTTGCTCGCCTATTACCTTCTCGAAGTGCGCGGCGAGCGCGGTGCGATTGTCAAAACCCTCTCTACAACGACCATGTTGAATAAATTGGGCAAAATTT
>CAZERH010000259.1:0-3495 GCA_964515535.1 uncultured Anaerolineaceae bacterium | reverse complement strand
CGCGAGCGCAGGTGCCTGTTCCACATCCGCCAGAATCCGCGTAAAGGAAGGAGTCGCCAAGCGCGTGGTCTGAACTTCGTATCCCGTAGCCTGATAAGCAGATTTTGCGGCGCGGAGAAAATCATCGGCGGCGCGCAGTTTTGACTCGTTGAGAGGAAATCCGGGATTGAAAAAATAGGTAATGGCGCGAATTTTCATGCTTTGTCCTTTTTGGTTTAGAATTGGGGGAGATCGGTCGGCGTGCATCGCACCAACTTCGACAAAAGAATGCTTGTCGACAAGTATTTGTCTGCCGAAGAACAGATGATTATCGTTTTGGTGCGATGCACCCTCACAGGAGAAAAAAATGCCTTTTATTGACCTTTCTACACTGGAAGAAAAAGAAATTGTATCAGGGTTTCACGCAAAATTTGCCCATACCGAAAATATGACTGCCACCTTTTGGCGGGTGGAGGCGGGGGCGGAATTGCCCGAACACGCACATCCGCACGAGCAGATTTCAGTGGTGGTTTCGGGAAAATTCGAGATGACTCTGGACGGGGAGACGCGCCAACTCGAAGCGGGGACGATTGCGGTGATCCCATCCAACGTGAAGCACGGCGGGCGCGCGATCACCGCGTGCGAGATTGTAGATACCTTTTCGCCGGTGCGGGAGGATTATCGGTAGCGTTTTGCGTAATTTTGTATGCTGGAAAACAGATTTCAAAAGTCTTAAGGGATGCGTTTAGAAGAAAGTTGGATTTGAACGCCAATTTCTGACAGCTAGAACTTAAAAACGGAGACTTTTGAAATCTCTGCCTTGCGATGAATTTTAGAGTAAAATAAGAAGGTGCGGGAAAATATAGTCTCATACCGCAAAAGAACAGTGTGTCACTTAGTTAGGTCGTGGACAATGGAGTAAATGATGAAAACAAAAGTAAAGCTCTTTGTTTCTTATGCTCACCGCAATCAAGCTCTTGCTGTAAAGTTTTTAGATCGTTTTTTAGAATATACCGGGGCATCATTAAAATATGATTATCATTTATGGCGCGACACCACCAATATTCTAGTTGGTGAAAATTGGGATAAGGAAATAAAAACAGCGGCAGAGCAATGTGATATTGGCTTATTGCTAATCAGTGCCTCCTTTCTTGGGTCAAGATATATAACGCGTGTGGAACTTAAGCGACTAAGAGCTAAACCCATAATTCCTGTTTTATTATGGCCCATAGATTTTGAACTTTTTGATTTAAAAGGGCTACGAAAAAACCAAATGTTTAGACTAAACAGTCCAAGATTTCAGGAACCAAAAGCATACGGTGATTGCAACACAAAACAACGCAACAAATTTGCACTTAAGTTGTTTAGACAGGTTGAGAGAAGACTTGATAGATTGAATTTGTAATTCAAAACGTAGTATTAAGCGGCATTTGAGTCTGCATATTTCCTAGTTAGTTGCCTCATTGCACAAAAGAACCCTTAAGACGGGGTGAGTATTTTCAAATAGCATAATAGGCAAAATGATTGAGATGGACCGCCAGCTACAAATAGCATGAATTTGTACGACGAAGCTGATAGATTTCAAACAGAGAAATGAATACGGATTGGAATAGAGCTTACAAAGAGCGACCCTACATTGAGCAATTGCCGCATAATGGCGTCGTAAAACTCATAAATCAATTTAATAAAGAAAAATCAAGTAAAGTTCTAGATTTAGGTTGTGGTGATGGACGCCACCTAATATTTTTGGCGCAAAAAGGTTATATTTCGGTCGGAGTAGATAGTGCGATTTGGGGATTGCGTAGAGCAAAGGAATGGGCTGAAAAGGAAACTCTCAAAATAAGGCTTGCGTATGCTGATGTATGTTTTTTGCCGTTGGAGAGCGAAAGTTTTGACCAAGTAATCTCAATACAAGTAATCCACCATCAACGATTAAAGAGTATCCAGAAAACAATAGATGGCGCAAGGCGTTTATTGCGAACAAATGGGATTTTCTACTTCACTGTGCCGAAATATCCGCCGGGAAATTGGAAAGGCAAAAAATATACTGAAATTGAGAAGCACACATTCGTTCCAACGGAGGGGTTTGAGAAAGGCATACCGCACCATTTCTTTACGGCAGGTGAATTGAGATCGGTATTAGATGCTTTTGAAACACTAGAAATAGGAGACGATTCTGATTCTAGAAGACATTGGAGTGTACTTGTTCGTAAGGTAAAATGAGTAAGACAAAACGGCAACTAACCCCGCGTCAAGCTACCCCGCCTTCGGCTCTGGGTATGCAGTGCGATTTTTGCTCAGGTTTTTTCGGATAAAATTAGGTTGCGTTCGCCAAGTTGGCGGATACGGTAAGTGTAAAACAATCCATATCAACAAGCTGGTGGTATAAAAATAATGAATATGCACAAACGATGTGCCTCATACAAAAGAGAGGAAAGTATATGATAATTGATGGACATGCTCATGCTTGCGGCGTTTTTTTGACAACAGAAAAAATAGTTAAACTATTAGATCAAAGCAATGTTGACAAGGTTGTTTTGGTACCAGGTGAACTTGATAGTAACAAAACATATCCTTTTCCCAATATCGCTAAGTTACTACCAAGACAGAATGTCACAAAATTCTTCAATCAACTAACAAAAATGGCAGTCAGTCTTACAAATACAAGAAAAGATTTAGTAAATGGTAATGCTTATGTCTATGAATTAGCAAAAGAACTACCGGAAAAAGTAATTCAGTTTTACTTATTGACTGATGTTTATGAAAGCATAGCACGGGAACTTGACGAAAAGTATTCTGAATGGAAGTTTAAAGGGTTGAAGTTACATCAATGTTGGTTTCCAATATCAATACAATCAAAAATATTCAATGAAGCATCAAGTTGGGCAATAAAAAATGATTTGCCCATATTCATACATTTGTTTTCTGATAGTGAAGTTAGAAAGTTAATTGATTATAAAAAGAACAATCCAGAATCTAAAATAATCGTTGCGCATATCTTCGGATTAGAGTTATTTATAAAATCCCAAATCGATTTTGAAAACTTGTATTTTGATGTTTCAACATATCAGGTAACATCGAACAAGCGAGTTCTAAAAGCAATTAACTATTTTGGAGCAGATAAGATCATTATGGGTTCAGATACTCCTTATGGAAAGAATAATTTACAAAAAAATATTGATAGGGTAAAAGGACTTAAAATTGAGAGTGATGAAAAAGATATGATTTTAGGTGAAAACCTAAAAAGACTTTTGAAGCTATGACAATGGACGAATGTACAACAAAGAACATGTGCGTCAGGCAGAAAATAATATACTGGTGCGGTCACAAAAAAACAATCCGAAATAATGGGCAAATGGTGGGGAGAGAAAAGAAAAAACACCACATAACCTAAATTGCGGCGGGCTTGGCTATGCTAAAGTGGTACGTGGCGCGAAAAGCCAAGTCCGCTGAATAAATCGCTAGTCATTTAAATTTAAACCCCGTAATTTTCTGTCGTTTAGTAAGAAATGTTAT
>CAZERH010000258.1:0-3508 GCA_964515535.1 uncultured Anaerolineaceae bacterium | reverse complement strand
GCCGCCGCTGACGGGGGCATCGAGGGCGGAAACGCCCTTCTCAGCCAACGCCGTAGCAATTTTGCGCGCCGTAGCGGGCTTGATAGTGGAGTTATCAATGAAGATCAGCCCCTCGTGCGCACCCTCGATGATGCCATCTTTTCCGAGGGCAACTTTCTCCACGTCTGGCGAATCGGGCAGGTTGGTGATGACCACGTCCACTTGCGCGGCGACCTCAGCAGGTGTCCAAGCAGGGGTTGCTCCTTCGGCGACCAACTCGTCCACTGCGGAGCGACTCCGGTTATGCACCACCAACGGAAATCCAGCTTTGAGTATATTCCGTGCCATCGGCTTGCCCATCAATCCTAATCCAATATATCCTACTTTTAGCATTGCGTCTCCTTCTGAAAATTTTCTCAGATTATACTCGCAAAATCTCTGGTAAAATACTGAATAAATGTTCTAAGGAGCAAGCATGGCGATTGATTTTCAGCAAATTTATGAACGCATCAAAGAGATTGGTGCGAACGCACAAGAACGCGAGAAGGTGTTGGATGAACGCCGCGCCGAGGCGCGTGCGCTTTTCAACGAATACGCGGATGATCTGGATGGCTTGCGCCAAAAACTGGATTCCGCTCTCACGCGGGATGCCAACATCCGTTGCGCTTTACCGTTAAATGAGCCGCTCGATACGCGCGTGCCCGCACCTGCTCTCGCTATGGACGCGACTCTGATCGCCGCAGACGGTTCGCAGATCGTCCCCGATAGGCACGCGGCGGTGCAATTCGGCTTGGTAAATGTGGGTGCGATTGCCATGCAACTCAACAGCGGCGCAACCCCTGATATTTTTACCGATAGTACGCTTTTCTTTGGCGATGAACTGCTCACCGAATACGGGACAACCCTCAGCGAGGGGACAATCGCTCTGCGCCGCGATTTAGCTGAGCGCACCAAGTTGGCAGAGTTGGCAAAAAATTATCCCGCACCTGTGATTACCCTTATTGATGGACCTATTGCACTATGGGGAAAACAAAATCCTGAAGATGCTCAACTTTATGAAAAGAGCTTAAACCAATATCTAGGTGCACTCTCTCGTTTACAAGAAAACAACGCAATTATGGCTGGGTACATAGAGAAACCTAGCGCAAGCCCTGTTGTGCGTTTGCTAGAAATCATGCAAGCGCCTGCTGGTACATTAGGAAAACTTCGCACCTATCATCCTTTATTAGGCGTAGACGATCTTTGGCTATATGGTATGAATCAGAAAAGCCCGCTACTTAAACTAGGGGAACGTTCAGCCGTCTTTGAGTTGCAATCAAAAGCTAAACAGCGTTATACCGGTACTTTGTCTATACACTTCTTTTATCTAAATGTTGGCATGGAAGGACATCCCTACCCTGTACGCGTTGAAATTCCCAAATGGGTGATAGATGATAAAGAAAAAATAGACGCATTGCACTCAGTGTTAATTCAGCAGTGTCGTATCTTAGGGCACAAGCCCACTCCCTATATTTTGCATCGTTCGCATGAAGTGGCTGTAGTATCTTTTGATGAAAAACGTCAAATCGAACAAATGCTTGCCCTAGAATTGCGGCGGAATAATGGGAAGGTTGGGGAGCAATCGGGGAAGCAGTCGGCGAAGGTTGTGAGTGGCAAATAGCAAGTTTGCAAGAAGGATACATAGAGGAATGAAACGGACAATTATCAGCATAATTATAGGGTCAATAATTGGAGTATCTCTATTTGTCCCGCCATACGTCCCTCTATTATTTTTATTCCCTGAATTGTCAGATACATTTGTTTGGGCATTGCCCTTATTGGGAATGTTTTTGGGAAGTATGGCTGGAGGGTTTGTTGGAAAGAACAGGATTTCATTGACACCTTTTGACAATGTAGCCCTTACAATTTTTTCTTGGAGCGTGTGGGTGTTTTGGATACTTGGAATGGAGGTAGGGTGTTTGCTATCGCCCGTGGTGCTGATAGGATTAGGAAATACTTTCGAGATTACAGATATATGGATAGCTCCTTTCTTAGCCAGTATCGTAGGAACAATTTTTGGGATAATATTTGGGCTCTTCCTTTTGACCTTATATTTTTCCGTGAAGAAAATAAATAGAATGAAAAGGAAGATGAACCGTTAGATGTATTTGTTGGCTATTTTTTATCCTGTTCATCTCTGTTTATCTATGGTGAGACTAAATGCTAAAAATCATCCCATTCCGCCCCGCCGACCAACCCGTAGTAAAAGCCCTCATCCTAGAGGGTCTCGTGGAACATTGGGGCTTTTTAGATGAGAGCAAAAATCCCGATTTGGAGGATATTGCCAAAAGCTACGCGGATGGCGTGTTTTTAGCCGCATGGCTAGATGATGAGATTGTCGGCACAGGCGCGTACATCCCCCACTCAGCAGAACAGGTAGAAATTGTACGTATGTCCGTTAAAAAAGAATTGCGCCGTCAAGGAATCGGGCGCAACATTTTGAGCGAACTCTGCCAAAGAGCGAAACAAACCGGTTATAGCGAAGCCGTTTTAGAAACCACCGCCACTTGGCAAGGAGTGATTGACTTTTATCTGCAATTTGGTTTTGAGATTACGCATTATCAAGATGGCGATGTGTATTTCAAATTAAGGTTGGAAGAAATTTTCAAATAACAGCCATTTCCACGCGATGAGCAGGAATCCCGTAGAGCATCCCCTCTGCGCTGATATCCTCATCAATATCGTGCCAATGGACACCTTCACCATCACCGATGATCTCATAATTCTCCCGCTCTTCGGGTGATGCTTCAGTTAATCGCCATGACCAGACCAATGGAACGCTAATCGTGCGTCCATCAGTCAGATAAGCGATAATTGTGTCATCGGTAATTTGAATATGTTGAATTAATGCTTCTGTTTTAGCCACAGTGTTCATGCCATGCCTCAATTATCTCTTCTAAATACTCATCAATTATTTTGCGGATACGGTTTAGTTCAGACGGAGAAAAACGCCGACTTTTACTCAAAGAAACAGGTGTTAACCAAAATTTGCACATTTTATTCTCTCTCTGAACATGGACGTGCATAGGCTCATTACAGTCGAAACTGTAAAAGAAAAAGCGGTAGGGTCCAGAGATGTTTTTTACAGAGGGCATTTGGTTGTCCTGTTCATGATGATATTATTCATAATAAACTGGTTCTATTCTTTTTGCAAGTAAGCAAAAAAACATTCCGTTTATCTCTGGGTATTTTAAGGAGTAATTATGCAATCAATCGAAATCGGACGTTTACTTCGTTCCGGCACGAGCGGATTTGTGGCGGGATGCAATGTCTCGCAATTAGACGCGCCCATCTTCGGCGGGATGGTGCGCGCCCCGCTCGAAGATGGCTACCAAGTCTACGGCATCATCTACGATATTCACATAGATGATGACGGTTTAGTGCGGCAACTTGTCACGGCGGGAAATGTCAGTCCCGAAGTCATCGCCGACAACCGCGAGCGGCGCATCGTGCCAGTCGAGATGTCCGTGTTGACGGTCGGCTACGAGAT
>CAZERH010000257.1:0-3548 GCA_964515535.1 uncultured Anaerolineaceae bacterium | reverse complement strand
CCCCATGCCAAAAATCCGACTCTTCATCGCCTCACCCGCGGACGTGGCGACCGAGTGCGCAAAAAATGATATACTTCAATAGTCGAAACGAGAAAAATGTGAGGCTATTATGCTAGTCGAAACCCGTTATGAGCACGTTGTTTTAAATAAAGCGGATATTCCGGTAATTCTTGGCTCAACAATGAAAGTGACCGAGCTAGTTTTAGCGCATCTTGCTTACGGTTGGAGCGCGGAAGAACTGCATTTTCAGTATCCGCATCTCAGTTTAGGGCAAATTTACTCTGCTCTTGCCTATTATTGGGATCATCGTGAAGCATTGGACGAAGATATAGAAAATCGTCTCGCATTTGTTGATGAATTTGAGCGAGGTTTTAGAGTATCGCCGCTAACGAAAAAACTAAAGGCGAAGGGGCTGATTTAATGTCTCTCGCTTTCTATATGGATCACCATGTGCCAAAAGCAATTATAAATGGCCTCCGCTTGAGAGAGATAGACGTGCTAACAGCACACGAAGACGGGACAGATGAATACGAGGACCCTGCTTTGCTAGATCGTGCCACTGAGTTGAAACGGGTATTATTTACCCAAGACGATGATTTTCTTGGCGAAGCATCCAGACGGATTCAGAAAAACATTTCTTTTCACGGGGTAATTTATGCACACCAATTGCGCGTTTCCATTGGCACTTGTGTTAATGACCTTGAGTTGATTGCAAAATCTTGTGACCCGGAAGACATTGTTGGGAAAGTCCAATTTTTACCCTTGCGGTGGTTAAATAGTAACCTCCGCTAATCCATTTCATTCGCGCAAATTTGGTTTAAAGCTCACGCATCACTTTTTACTCTTCAAAGGAACTCCCCCATGCCAAAAATCCGACTCTTCATCGCCTCACCCTCGGACGTGGCAACCGAGCGCACAAAAGTGGACAAGAGCGTTGAGACCCTCAAAACCATCACCGACAATCTCAATTTATCCCTCGGAATCGTCAAATGGGAAAACGCCGCTCGATTTAGCTGATGCTCGCCGCATTGTGGAGGGCTACATCCAGCATTATAATGAGCGCAGGTTGCATAGTGCCATCGGTTATATCACGTCGCAGGATAAGCTCGAAGGGTGTGAGAAAACCATCTTCGCCAAGCAAAAGGAGAAAAGTCACTGCAAAAATGAGCGTTGCATCCCGCCAAAGTAACCTGCGTCACGTCGTATACGCGGGTTGAGTTAGTGTCTTATTTTTATATTCAATTTTCATCTGAGGCAGAACAGGGCGATAGCATCGCCATCGCCCGTATCAATATCATGCCCTTTGGGTATACCAAAGCGGCTTATCAAATAAGTGTTTCCTCCATAAATTCGCTACAATTTCGCAGTCTTTAATATTTTTTTTGTACTTTCTCTTGGAGAATCTTTGTGCTCCTTGTGTTTAAAAAGATTTATCAGTCAATCATAATAAAACCGGGTATTTTTCGATGAAATGGATTCTCTTTCTTTTTTTCGTGATTTTCTTAGATTTTTGGCTTGTGTATAGGGCGCGAATTTTTTCGGCTACCTCAACAAGAGAAATCAGGGAAAAAATAAAATCGAATAAAAAGATTTTGCGCTTTTGGGGAACCATTCTTGCAGGGGCTTTGTCCTTTCTTTTGGCTAAAAATTTATTAGATAAGAAAATTTTTCCAATCATTTTGCTTTACCCTTTGAGTGTTATAAATTTTTGGAATTATGAACTACGGATGTACGATCTCAATTTTGATGCCACAATCTGGGTCGTATTGCTTTTATTCGCGACGGGATTTTTTTTCTCACGAGCAATTCCTCAAAAATCGAAAGCAGAAAAATTTGAAAAAACGTGGGGAAATTTTGTTTTCAGAAAAAATCTATTCTCGGCAAAGGGAGCGGCTTTGGTGGGGATATTGGCGTTTGCCTTTTTTATTCACAAAATTTCTCTCAAAGAATTTTCGTGGTGGAGCATTCTCCTTTGGCTTTTTCCCATTTTCTTAATAAGTTTTTCTCTTTTTAAGAGAGATGCTAAAACGGGGATTTCTTTTGCTATATCTATAGAGAAAATTGATTTATTTTGGCTTACCATTTTGCTAATGATAGGTTTGGGAATAGGCTCTTATAAATTAACGCAGATTCCGAGTTGGCAGATGGCAGACGAGGGAGCCTTTTTTGCGACCGCCAAAGATATGCTCAAAGGGGTGGATGTCTCCGTACTTCTACGTGAAGGGATTTACACTTTTCCTGCTGTGAGTTCCCTTTATGTGGCGAGTATTTTGCATCTTTTTGGGCAAAATTTATGGGCTTGGCGGTTTGCTTCGGTTTTGGCAGGCTCGCTCACAATTTTGCCGCTTTATTTTTTGGTTAAGATTTTATTCAATCGCAAAATGGCAATTCTAACCTCTTGGCTGATGATGACCAATCCCTATTATTTGTCTTTTTCTCGCTTGGGGTATAACAATTCGCAGGCTTTATTTCCCATAACTTTGGCAATTCTTCTCTTTGTCTTGGCGGTGCAAGAGAGAAGTTATGTTTTCTTGTGGCTCTCTGGTTTGGTTGCCGGGCTTGCGTTTTATACATACCCTGTTGCTTTGCTGGGGGTTAGTGTGATTTTTATAATGATCGCAATTATGCCCAAAAATTGGCATGTTGAAAGCAACAAAATCACTCTGGGGGGAATAGTTTTATCTTCTTTTCTGATGGTTGCCCTCCCGCGTATTATTTATATGTCAGCTAGCAATTCTACTGATGTGCTTCACTTCAAAGTTTGGGAGACGAGCATCGTCAGTGCCTTTTATGGGCACGCGATGTATGGCGACTTCTTCTTAGAAAACACAGATGTTTTTAGGCTTGGCGGTGCTGAAATTTTCTTTTCCTCCCAAATTCACACTTGGCTTTTAGCGCGTGGCGTTTTGCGGACTTGGCTGGTATTATTCTCCCACCTTTTTTCCCACGAACACTTTCTGATTAGCGGATTGACAGGTGGAACAGGTTTTTTCTTTTTGGGTGGATTATTGTTAATCTTACGCGGACGTAAAAACTTAGCTTCGCTCATTTTTTCAACTTGGTTCTTTCTCGGATTCTTTATCTTGGGCGTTTTGGCGGCGTTCCCTCCGAGGTTGACGCACTTGGTTGCCATCATCCCGGCTATTGCCTTTCTCGGAGCATTGGGTATGCTCTCTCATCTTCGATGAAATGGCGACTAAGGTGAAATCCCGCTATAAAAAGATACCCGCTTACCTTTTGGTTTTTTGCGCGTTAATAGTGGGCGGTGTGGGCTTGTACCGCTATTTTATCCTCATGCCTTTGGCTTATCCTTTTTTGCCCTAATAGCGTTGTTTTGTAGCTGTTGAAAAAGCATGCCACCCGCACCGTAAAATGCGAATTTTCTCCGACGGCGTTAATTTGGCAAATGGCTATCACCCGCTTTGGATGTTGATTAACATCCCTATTTTCTCTTTGGCACGCTTTGAAATCCACGTCTCATACACCAAATCCGCTTATGGAAGTTAAGAAAATAAATCGGTAATAGATTATCTCCAATATAATAGGTT
>CAZERH010000256.1:0-3596 GCA_964515535.1 uncultured Anaerolineaceae bacterium | reverse complement strand
ACATTTTGGGCATTGTTTCATCTGATTATTATCTCACAACTACTCCGCTATGTTCAATGTGCCTCATTGAAAATACACTGCGGTATAATTCCCTTCCTTGAGAATATCTTAAACATAAGGTGAACATAATGGCAAAAAAAATATTTCTCTCTTATTCACATAAAGACAAGGATTTCGCAGAAAAAGTAGCCAAAGACCTCGAGAAAGTTGGCTACGAAGTTTGGTGGGATATAACCGATATAGACGGGGGAGACCGCTGGGCAAAAGAGATTCAAGACGGACTTACCCAAAGTGAAGTTCTCGCTATAATCGTTTCTCCGGACTCAGTCGTCTCAGAATGGGTGGAAAAAGAATTTGTATTTGCCAGTAAACACGGCATGAAAATAGTCCCTCTTCTTTATGAGCATTGCGAACTTCCCATTTGGTTGCTGAATCTGCAATATATTGATGTTAGCGGGACAAATTATTCGGTAAATTTCCAGCAAGTTTTAGAAGCCTTTGAAAAATATGGGCGGCGAGCAGGAGATGTAAAATCATCCTCTCCCAAAACCGGAAGACATATAGCAAAATTATCTCCCTATTCGCTTTTGCTTGTAATTGCCATTCTTCTGGCTATGTTAGTTGCTTATTTCTTAAAATCTTCACCCACGCCACCGACAACACCAACAAAGCCCTCAAAAACAGCCACCCTCATTTCCACCAAGACAAATGTCCCAAGTTCAACAGCCCCAAACACAAATACAGCTATCCCTCTGACAAAAACGGGAACAGCGACACCTAGCCAAACAGATGATGTCACAGAGACCGCGGAATCATCCCAAACGCCAACGCGTACCCCAACGCTTTCCGAAACACCGACCTTTATTGGGCTTGCTCCCGTTATAACGGACGTGTCGGGGGCTGAGATGCTTCTTGTTGAAGCCGGTGCATTTTTAATGGGCAAAGACACCTCCGAAGCAGACGAGAAACCTGCCCATATTGTCAGCCTAGATGCTTATTATATAGACAAATACGAAGTCACCAACGCCGAGTATAAAGTTTGTGTAGACACACTCGAGTGCAATCTTCCGAAAACAACAACTTTTTACGTAGACCCTAATTACAGCAACCATCCCGTTGTTTTTGTGAGTTGGGAAAATGCAACCGAGTTTTGCAAATGGCGCGATGCCCGTCTCCCAACCGAAGCAGAATGGGAGAAAGCCGCCCGCAGTGCTAACACATATAATTACCCATGGGGAAATACCTTTGACGGCACTGCCCTAAATTTCTGTGACGTCGAGTGTGATAACTCGTGGGCAGATAAAAGAGCCAGAGATTACTATACAACCACCGCCCCCATAGGACTTTTCTCCGCCGGTGCCAGTGCCTATGATATCCTCGATATGGCAGGGAACGCGGCAGAATGGGTCGCAGATTGGTACGCAGAAGATTATTATGCTAACTCGCCAATCCTAAACCCTCTTGGTCCTGAGAGTGGAGTCTATCGCGTTCTACGCGGCGGGTCATGGTATGACCGAAAATTAGATGTACGCACCTTCAAACGCAGTCAACTCCGCCCCAACGTTGCGTATAACTACACAGGATTTCGCTGTGCAGTGGACGTCGAATAGGAAGTACCTACTCACCTTTTGCCATTGCTCTTTAAAGAATACCTAATAAAAAACGCTACCCGATTGGGTAGCGTTTTTTGTGGAGATGGCGGGAATCGAACCCGCGTCCGAAAAATTCGAGCCTCGAATATCTACGAGCGTAGTCGATTGATGAACGTCACCGGAGAATTCTCAATCGGCAGGAAATTTCTCCAGTCAGCCACTAGGACCCGAAAGCCCTCTTTCACATATTTAGTGACATCGTATGCGGCACTCCGCTTTTGCGTCGCCCGATCCTATGACCCAACGGAGAAGGGTAAAGGGGGACGCGGTCTGCATTGAGACCGAACCGCTGGTTCTCTCTTCGCTTACGCGGCGAGAGGCATAGCGGCGTAGGGTGTGCGTTTGGCACTTAATTTTTTGCGCTGTTTTTACGAGTAACGGCGCGCCCTCGGCTCGCAATTCGGGATCAGCCTCCTCCGTCGAAGCCAGTCATCCCCGTGCTTTTTGCATTATAGCACGAAGTTTATCCAACTCAAAATTTCCTGAGCCTCTCGAGAGTGTTATACTTTTCATATCGAAATAATTGAAGGAATATCTGATGCAAAATTTTCTTTGGTGGCAAGATGGAATTATTTATCAAATCTATCCGCGCTCCTTTAGCGATACAAATGGCAATGGCTTGGGCGATCTCCCCGGCATTACAGCAAAACTCGATTATCTTGCAGATTTAGGCGTGGACGCGCTTTGGATTTCCCCTTTTTACCCCACTCCGGATAAAGATTTTGGCTACGATATCAGCAATCACGTGGATGTAGACCCGCGCTTCGGCTCACTACAGGATTTTGACGACATCCTGCACGCAAGCCACAAACGCGGCATCCGCATCGTGCTTGATTTGGTCTTGAATCACGTTTCCGATCAGCATCCCTGGTTTCAGCAGTCGCGCGTTGATTCCACAAATCCCAAAGCAGATTGGTTCCTTTGGCAGGATTCCATCCCCAACAAATGGGAGGCGGTCTTCGGCGGCAAAGCGTGGACTTATGACGAAGTGCGCGGACAATACTATTATCATATGTTCGTTAAAGAACAGCCCGATGTGAATTGGCGCAACCCCGCCCTTCGAAAAGCCCAAATGGATGTTTTGCGTTTCTGGCTCGAACGTGGCGTGGATGGGTTTCGCTTAGATGTTTTTAATGTCTATTTCAAGGATGAGCAATTGCGGGATAACCCGAAAAAATGGGGACGTAGGGCTTTCGACAGACAAGAGCATATCTACGACACAGACCAACCGGAAATGGAATCGGTGGTTAAAGAGATGCGCGAAATTGTTAACGCATATCCCGAAAGGTATTTGGTGGGGGAAACTTTCTTCCCTTCAAGTGAGAAAATTTTACGTTATAACGGGGAAGATAAATTACACGCGGCTTTTGACTTCGATTTTTTATGGAGTTCTTTTAAGCCCAAAAATTTTTACGCGGCTATTCAGAAATGGGAAGAGATTTCAGCAGAAACGGGTATTTTCCCCAATTATGTGCATGGCAATCACGATGTTCCTCGCCCCGGCACGCGTTATGGCAAAGGCGAAGACGATGCTCGCGTAAAAATTGTGATGGCTATTTTACTGACCATGCGCGGCACGCCTTTCATTTACGCCGGTGATGAAATTGGAATGCGGGATATTTTCATCACAAAACGCAGTGAAATGCAAGACCCGCTTGGGAAAAAATATTTCCCCTTCCATCAGGGGCGCGATGGATGCCGCACGCCCATGCAGTGGTCTGCTTCGGAGAACGCCGGTTTTTCTACGGTAAAACCTTGGATTCGCGTTCACAAGAATTATAAAACGCGCAATGTTATCGCGCAAAAAGCAGATAAAAATTCTATTTTTAATTTTACGCGCGCGTTGATTGCTTTGCGTAAAGAGAATATCACGTTGAGGAGCGGAGAATTTATCCCTTTTAGAGATGTGCCGAAAGATGTGATGGCTTATTTTCGTAAAAGTGA
>CAZERH010000255.1:0-3640 GCA_964515535.1 uncultured Anaerolineaceae bacterium | reverse complement strand
AAACGCAGATCGCGGTCTTCTAGTGTGATGGATAAACTCGATTTTTAAGGAAAAATCCTAGTTGACTGACAAACCTTAAAAATCTCACCACGGAGCGCACTAAATCTTTAAAAACATGAGAAAAAACGCTGTGGTCTCTGTGAACTTCGCATAGCACCCCACATGTATTTGTGGAGCTGTGGTAAAAAGTGCCCCAAAATTAGTGGCTCAACGTGATATAACATGAAACTCACCACAGAGCACACGGAGAAACGCTGAGATTTAATGTTTTTTGAGTAAAAACTTGTCGTTCTTCTCAGCATTAAAGGTTTTCTCTGTGACCTCTGTGTGCTACGTGGTAAAAAATCATGCTAATTCACGCTGAACCAAATTAGTTTTATCAGTCAACAAGGAAAAGGCTATATGTCGGCTAATTGGATTGTAGAAAATAGCGGAATAAAAATTTTCGAGTTACTCGGCTCAAATGATGAAAATCGTATTACAGCCATGCTCTCTCTCTACACAAAATTTTTCCCCGACCACGCCCATTATGCCTCAAGAATGAGAAGGCGGGCAAAATTGCCCTCTGCCTCACGTGAAGGGCATCTTGTCCATTATTGGCTGATTGAATATCAAAATAAACCGGTAGGATTAACTACATTTCGCTACATTTCCCACCGCAAATGCGGACTTGGCATCGCCTTCGCCCTTGACCCAAGCGTGCGTGCCATCAAAACAGACAAAATGCCCCTTTCGGCTTTTGTGATTGCCCAAATCCTGACACAACTAAAAGCAGATTCAAAAAAAATGGGAAATTCTGAAATGCTAGGCTTAGTAACCGAAGTAGAACATGCCACCTTAATGGAACGCTATAAAAAACTTGGCATGATAGAATTGCCCATAGATTATTACGAACCTATTTTCCCGCCTGAAAATGCTAAAAATCAAGAAATTAAATTTGTTCCTGTTTTTCTGAGCATAATGCCAAGTCCTAATGCCCATTATGAGCGTTTTTCTGTCAAAAACTTAACAAATTTTGCCCTAGCCTTTCTCGTCGATCATTATAATTTGAACGAAAATCATATAAAAGTGCAGGAAGTTTTAAGAAAAATAAAAGATAATTCTAGTCACATGACAGTTTGAGAATCTTATACTTTTTCCTCACGCAATACCCAAAGGGCATGCTTCGCGAAGCCGCAAAAACGCAAAGTTTTAAAGCTTTTCTTAGCGACTTAGCGTCTTCGCGTGAGCTTGAGAGAAGAGTTTTTCAAAAGTGTCATATAGCTAGAGATAATTCATAATGTCTCACGTTTCACACCAGAAAACAAAGGAGTCCCCTTGAGCCAAGAAAAAGAAAAACGCTACCTAAGCCTGCGCATAAAAATATGGTTTGCTTTCATTCTCATCTTTACGCCTGTTTTTGTTGCCAGTTATATTTGGTTTTACCTCTACACCAGCCAAAAAGTTGCCGACAATATCTCACACGACCTCATTCAAACCATTGAAGGCGCAATAAAAAGAATGGATGTAGAAGGTTTTGTCACCCTCTACGCCGAAGAAAGTGCCAACAATCCCCTTTGCCCGCCAAAAGACGGCGAAGAAAATGGCTACTACCCCGAAAACCCTCTCTACTGGAAGCATGTCACTTGGCTCTCAACCATCGGCGATATAGAACCGGAAGCGCGCCTTTATACCTATATAGCCGGTGAAAAAGAAGGGGAAATTATCGCTATCGGTAGCTCAGGCGCGCTCTGGGATCCGCCCGCCGGATTTGCCTTTTGTCAATCTTACACATCCACCTCCACGCGCATTTACGAGGGCTTATCCTATCGCATAGATTCTTGGGACCCCTACGCGGACGATTTCGGCGAATGGATTACAACTTATATGCCCATTCACGATAAAAACGGCACCATAGTCGGCGCAATTGGCGTAGATATTCTCGCCAGCTATATCCAAGATGTACAAAAAGGCATTGTCCGCAACGGTATTATCGCCTTCGTCATCTCCTATATTCTCATTTTTGGCTTGGTTTATCTCATGTCCGGCATTGTCACTCGTCCACTCATTGAATTAGCAACTGTTTCTGAAAAAATCGGTGAAGGAAACTATGAGCAAGATTTAGAAGCACTCGGAAACCAGAGCCGATGGAACGATGAAATAGATACACTCTCGGATACTATCAAAATTATGATTGGCAAAGTTGCCGAACGTGAAAAGAAATTGAGAAAACGAGTAAGCCAACTCGAAATTATTGTGGATAGCACCCAACGAGATATTGAAGTAAAAGAAATTGTAGAAAGCGACTTCTTTCAAGAGTTAAAAGCAAAATCACAGGATATGCGAAAACGCTTTAAAGAGGGAGGGAAGAATAACCCGCCTCGCGCGTGACCTCAACAAGCTACCGTTAAATCCAAAAGCCCGCAAATTGCGGGCTTTTTTACTTGGCGAGGGGCGTAAATTTGCCACATTCTCGCTCACATTCACGATACTTCTAACGCCCATGCATTGTCAACCAATCTTTCCACCAAAAGTTGAGCAATAAAGCGATGAATTGAAAAGAAAAAATAACCAACACAAAGATTATTTCGCCAGAAAAATCAGCGTCTCATACGCAGGTATCATTTCGCCCAAGCGAAATTCGACCCCAAAAATTTGAGCCAGTTCGTAACTCCCTTCAATCTCATAATCGCTCACTTTCTTCTCAGTCAAATTAATAATAATCAAAACATCATCACGAAGCGCGGCAAAAACAGCAGGATTCCCCGTCTCTAAAATTTTCGTCTCTCCTGTGCGTAAATCGGGATATTCTTTGCGGAGGGCGATGAGGGCGCGGTAATGGGACAGGAGCGATTCCCGATCATCTTTTTGCGCCTCAACATTTGTGCCGCCCTCGCCAGAATCGCCCGTGTGCCAAGGCTTGGTTCCGCTAAATCCGCCGTATTCTGTCCCCGACCATCTCATCGGCAAGCGAATATCCTCATCCGGCTTTTTGCCCAACATTCCAATTTCTTCGCCGTAATAAATGAAAGGAGTCCCCGGTGCGGTGAGGAACAGGGATGCTGAAATTTTTGCCTTCCCCATGTCCCCGTGAAAAACGCTCATGGCGCGATTTTGGTCGTGATTGGTCAAAAAAGTGGCATAATTCCCATTCGGCATATCGTTGAGGGTGAAATAATAAGCACTATTGATGCCCGTATTCGAGCCGCCGTTGGCGGAATTCACAAATCCCGATGCCAACTCGAAATTAAAAATCTGATCCATTTGCTCTGTATAACTTTTAGCAATCGTCCCGCCCGCGCCGTACACTTCGCCGACCACGTAGGTTTCGGGATTCTCGTTTTTATAATTTCGGTAAAAGCTCTTCAACCACTCATGCGTGGAGGCGGTATTCTCGGTGATCTCGCCCTCTTCGATGAGATGCTTAATCGCATCCAACCGAAAGCCGTCCACGCCGATTTCATCGAGCCAGTAGCGGGAAACTTGCTCCATTTGTGCGGTCACGGCGGGGTTTTTATAATTCAAATCCGGCATCCCGCCCCAGAAGAGACCGTAATAATAGCCCTCATTCCCCTCATGCCATAAATTCCCCTGTCCGGCGGGAGGCTCATCTGCCCAGATATACCAATTACGGTAGGGGGATTGGGGATTGCTATTCGCG
>CAZERH010000254.1:0-3642 GCA_964515535.1 uncultured Anaerolineaceae bacterium | reverse complement strand
CATCAAATTGTCCTAGTCACCGCACCTAAGAATTTGTATTATCACATTTTAGGAACAAATTATGTAAAAACTATACGCCGTGAGTGAATTTTGTAACCTCTGAAAACTAAAAAAAGACCTCCGAAATTTTTGCATAGCACTCTATACAGAGTAAAAGGGCAAGACCTCGGAGGTCTTTACATTTACTGAACACTGCCCCCTGAATACCAAACTTACTTCCCTAACTTCGCTTTCATCGCTTCATTCAGTGCGGGGACAATTTCAAATAAATCGCCCACCACGCCATAACGCGCTTTTTTGAAAATAGGCGCATCGGCATCTTTATTGATGGCAACGATAACTTTGGAGTTGCGCATTCCGGCAAGATGCTGGATTGCACCAGAAATGCCATTAGCAATATATAAATCGGGGCTAACAACTTTGCCCGTTTGCCCAACCTGATTGGCGTAGGGGATGTAATTTGCATCCACCGCGGCGCGAGATGCACCAACTGCCGCGCCAAGTGTCTTGGCAAGTGCGCCGATAAGCGCAAAACCTTGCTGAGCGCGCCAGATTTCGGCATCTTCGTCACTCATCCCATCGGGCGGGGTGAGATTAGGATTATTGGATGTACCGCGTCCACCGGATACAATCACTCCGGCGTCTATTAGGCTGACTCCACCACCGGCTTCAGCGTAACCTTCGACAGTAGATTTTTCGTCTCCGACCGTGACCTCAACTTGCGTGATAGTCCCCGAGCGCCCTGATTCGGCTTCGGGCTTGGCAAATACGCGCCCGTGCAGGGTGACAATTTGCGGCATCGCGTTGCAGACAGTTTTTTGAAGCAATTTGCCCGCGTAAATGGGACGCGTGGCTATCACTTTATCACCATCTAATTCCATCGCAACCACGTCTACGAGAACGCCGGTGTTCAGGTCAATGGCAACCATGCCCGCCAGTTCACGCCCGCGCGATGTGGTGGGGAAGAGAAACAAGCCTAAATCCGCGTCCGAAGCGAGCGCAGAGAGGGCAGTTGCGTAGTTTTCTACGCGGAAATCTTCGAGGGCAGGGTTTTGTCCCAGCAAAACTTCGTCTGCGCCATATTCCAACGCGGCTTTGGCGAGATTTTCGACATCTGCGCCAAGGACGACCGCAGTAACATCACAGCCCAAAGATTTGACAGCTCCGATAGCTTCCCAAGAGGCAGAAACAGCTTCGCCTTTGAAGTGGTCAATATATACCCAAGTTTTCATAAGATTTTCTCCGCCATGATTCGTTCTGCGAGGGTTTCGGCGATTTCAGCAGGACTGCCGCCATCAATCATCTCAACTTTTACTTCGCGAGTGGGGGGATTTTCGATCCCAACGATTTTGACTTTTGCGGTTGGGGCTTCAATGCCAAGTTCGGCTAAATCCCATTCCGGAATAGCGGCGCGGGAGGCTTTGCGAATGCCCATAAAAGAGGGATAACGCGGTTCACCGTAATCTTTGACGAGACTAAAAACAGCGGGAAGTTTTGCACTGACCCTTTGCTTGCCTTCTTCGAGAGAGCGTTCAACTTTGACCACACCATCGGCGACTTCGAGAGAAGATGCAAGGGTTAGCGCAGACCAGCCGAGGACGCGCGCGGTTTGGGCTGGGGTGATACCTGCGTCACCATCTATCGCTTGTTTACCAAAGAACGCCATGCTCACATCGCCGACTTTTTGAATAGCGGCAGATAGAACTTTGGCAGTTCCTTGCGTATCGATATTGGAGAGGGCATCGTCAGAAACCAAAATGGCTTCTTTACAGCCCATCGCGAGAGCGTGTTTGAGTGCGGTTTTGTCGCCGCTCATGCTGATAGCGGTCACATCGCCACCCACATTCAGGGCGGCTTCTACCGCGTACTCATCCCAGGGGTTGATGACCAATGGTGCATCGCCCCAGTTGGCTTCTCCAGATTCTGCTACGAGAGTCGCGGCTGAATCGGGAACTTCTTTAATGCAGACTACGATTTTCAAGGTGTTCCTCCTTTGGGTTTAAAAACGGTTGAAGATTGAAAATTCAAAGTTCAAGGTTTGAAAATTTTCTAAGATGAGTCGATTATATCGTAAAAAACAAAAAACTACCAACCGTTCGGTAGGGAAATTGAAAAATTCAAAGCAAGTAGGGGCGGACGGCCGTCCGCCCCTAAGAACACATCTTGATTTTGAGCAATTACGTTTAGATTTTCGTCCCTTCTTTCTTCTCCGAATATCCTTCTTTCGAAGATAGACCAATGAACAGGGTATAATCGCAAAAAAAAATAAGAAGAGGTGATTATGGCAAAGCAAAAATTCAAATGGGATGATCCGTTTTTGTTCAATGACCAACTGGACGATGAAGAACGCATGATCCGCGATATGGCACGCAGGTTCTGTCAGGACAAACTAATGCCCGGCATCGTTGAAGCGAATCGCACCGCCTATTTCGATCGAAATATCATGAATCAGATGGGCGAGATGGGCTTTCTTGGTTCCACCATCCCCGAAGAATATGGCGGTGCAGGCTTGAGCTATGTAGCTTATGGTTTGATGGCGCGCGAAGTTGAACGCGTCGATAGTAGCTATCGTAGCGCGATGAGCGTCCAAAGCTCGCTGGTGATGCACCCGATCAATGCCTACGGTTCAGAGGAGCAACGCAAGAAATATCTCCCCAAATTAGCAACGGGAGAAATGGTCGGCTGTTTCGGTCTGACCGAGCCTAACCATGGTAGCGACCCCGGTAGCATGGAAACCCGCGCCAAAAAAGTGGACGGCGGCTGGATATTGCACGGTAGCAAAAGCTGGATTACGAACTCCCCCATTGCAGATATTTTCATTATTTGGGCAAAAGCCAACACAAACGGAAGAATTTGCGGCTTTATCCTTGAAAAGGGGATGAAGGGGCTATCTGCCCCAAAAATCGAGGGGAAATTGAGTCTGCGCGCCAGTGTCACCGGAGAAATTGTGATGGAAGAGGTCCTTGTCCCCGATGAAAACCTACTCCCAAATGTGGAAGGTCTGGGCGGTCCCTTCGGCTGTTTGAATAAAGCGCGTTACGGCATCGCTTGGGGAGCCTTGGGCGCAGGAGAATTTTGTTGGCACGCATCCCGCCAATACACCTTAGACCGCCCGCAATTTGGTCGCCCATTGGCGGCAAATCAAATTATTCAGCTAAAACTGGCAAATATGATGACCGAACTCACGCTCGGCTTACAAGGTGTCTTGCGCGTGGGTCGTTTGATGGATGAAGGGAAATCTACACCTGAGATGATTTCTTTGGTCAAGCGCAATTCCTGCGGCAAATCCCTAGATATTGCTCGCCAAGCGCGCGACATGCACGGCGGGAACGGGATTTCAGACGAATATCACGTCATCCGCCATGTCATGAATCTTGAAGCGGTAAACACTTACGAAGGGACACATGATATCCACGCCCTAATACTCGGCAGAGCGCAAACAGGCATTCAGGCTTTTTCGGCATAAGAGAATCAACAGTAGCCTAGGGGCGACGGTCGTTCGCCCCTATTACAAAGAAAATAGTCAGCGATTTTCTATAAAAACGAAAAAGAATCAAAAATCCGCGTTCTGTTTTGCCTCCCTCTGAACACCCACGTCTAATTTTCTTCCCACCCTGCATCAGTGATAAAATTAGACTAAAG
>CAZERH010000253.1:0-3657 GCA_964515535.1 uncultured Anaerolineaceae bacterium | reverse complement strand
ATGGAGAAATTATGACAGAAGAAAACACGCCCCGCTATGTAAAAATGCTCATCATCGGTTCCGGTCCCGCCGGATTGACAGCGGCTCTTTACGCGGCGCGAGCAAACCTTGCCCCAGTCGTGCTTTCTGGCATGGATTTAGGCGGACAGGTTTCAAAAACACACGCTATAGAAAATTATCCCGGCTTCCCCGAAGGGATTTCGGGCGCGGGGCTGGTAAAAGTTTTTCAAGAGCAGGCAGAGCGTTTTGGCACGGAGATTATCTTCGATGTTGCCACCGAAGTTGATTTGTCACAACGTCCTTTTCATGTGACATCTTATAGCGAAGAATTCCTCGCGGATACCCTCATCATTACCACCGGTGCAAGCGCAATTACCCTCAATATCTCCGGCGAAGAAGAGATGGTGGGGCGCGGTGTATCGTATTGCGCCACTTGCGATGGTCATTTTTTCAAAGAAATGGATGTGGTCGTTGTTGGCGGTGGGGATAGTGCACTGGAAGAAGCCCTTTACCTCACGCACCACGCCTCAAAAGTAACCATTGTTCATAGACGGGATGAATTGAGAGCAGGATCGATTCTCAAAAAACGCGCCGAGGAACATCCCAAAATTGATTTTGTTTGGGATACGGTTCTCACCGAGATACCTGCGGGAGAGAAAGTTGCTTCCGTTAAAACGGCAAATGTGAAGACCGGAGCAGAATCTGCCATTCAAGCGGACGGGCTATTTATTTTCATTGGGCATACCCCAAACACTGAGTTATTTGATGGACAATTAGCCCTCGATGATCGGGGTTATATCGTTGTTGATGGACTGATGCAAACCCAAATCGAGGGTGTTTACGCGGCGGGCGAGGTCGCAGATCCGCACTTCCGCCAAGTTATCACTTCCGCAGGGATGGGGGCAGGCGCGGCAATCCAAGCCATCCGATATATTGAAGAAAAAGGGCTTTAAGAAGAAATCCCCTCAAAAGACTTTGTCACTTATAAATGACAAAGTTTTTTTTATTTAATGTCATTTTTACATATTGAAAATGTGACAAAATGAACTATCTTGTAGCCTGACTATATAGTATCCTAAGACGGAAGCGATATAGTCGCTTAAGATAAAATTCACTATTTCCATTGGAGGAAAAATGGCAAAAATTTCTGTTATTGGTGCCGGGATGACCGGTTCCACTGCGGCACATTGGTTGGCTGAACGCGAAATTGCTGATGTCGTTTTGGTTGACATTATGGAAGGGATGCCCCAAGGCAAAGCCCTCGATTTAACTGAAGCGATGCCCATTATTGGCAAAGATGCAACAATCACAGGCACTAACGATTATGCTGATACCAAGGATTCGGATATTGTCGTTATCACTGCTGGTTTGCCTCGCAAACCCGGCATGAGCCGTGAAGATTTGCTCCTCAAAAATGCCAATATCGTTGGCTCGGTTGCGGAAGAAACAATTAAGTATTCTCCAAATGCAATTTATATCGTTCTGACTAACCCGCTCGACACAATGACCTTTATGACCATGAAGAAAACGGGCTTGCCCGCAAATAAGGTTTTGGGTCAGGCTGGTGTTTTAGACTCTGCTCGTATGAGCGCATTCATCGCCATGGAAACCGGCGTAAGCGTGCAAAATATCAACTGTTACGTTCTCGGCGGTCACGGCGACTCTATGGTTCCGCTTACCCGTCACTCCAATATCGCTGGCGTTCCGCTAGAAAAATATATTGAAGCCGACAAATTAGAAGCCATTCTCACCCGCACCCGCAAAGGCGGCGGCGAGATTGTAGGGCTATTGAAAACAGGCTCCGCTTTCTATGCACCTTCGATGGCTATCGTTCAAATGGCAGAAGCCATTTTGTCCGATCGCAAGCTCATTCTCCCCTGTGCAGTCTACTTGAATGGTGAATATGGGCAGAAAGATATTTTCTTTGGTGTTCCCGTCATGCTCGGCAAAGATGGTATTGAGAAAATTATCGAATACGAATTGAACGATGCTGAAAAGACCGCTTTGCAAGCGTCTGCCGATGCGGTTCATAAAAGCGTAGAAGAACTTAAAGGCTTGGTTGAACTTTAATTGAAAAGCCGTATCTTCAAATAGATACGGCTATTTTTTTTCTTATTTAGAGGAGTTTCTGATGATTTTACATAATAAAATTGATGCACAATTACCTAGTTGGCGTAACCGAGTAGTAAAACTACTTAAAGAGAATGGAGATGTGGTTGCCGGTGAAGTCACCATTGGTCAGATTTATGGTGGTATGCGTAGTGTAAAGGCACTCGTAACTGATATTTCTTTTGTTGATCCTAACGTAGGCATCCGCTTTCGTGGTCACACACTCCCTGAAGTACTAGAGGCCTTGCCCAAACCCGAAGGTGCAGAAATGCCCTACGTTGGCGGGCTTTATTATTTGCTCATGGTTGGCGAATTCCCAACCGAAGAAGAAGCATTAAAAGTTGAGCGCGCATGGGCAAAAGACAGTGAAGTCCCTGAACATGTTTTCAAGATTTTGCGAGGGATGCCCGAAGATACCCATCCGATGGCACTTTTCTCACAAGCCATTTTGACCATGCAAGGCGGCTCAAAATTTGCAAAACGCTATGCCGAAGGCATGAGCAAAATGGATATTTGGCGTCCCGCTCTTGATGATGCCATGTACCTAACCAGCAAATTAGTCTCAATCGCCGCCTTCATTTATCGCCTGAAATATGGAGATAAAGGAGAACCCACCTACGATCCCGATTTGGATTATGGCGCAAACTTTGCTCAAATGATGGGCATAGAAGACCCCAAATATGCAGATATGGCTCGTCTTTACTTCATTTTGCACTCTGACCACGAATCAGGCAATGTTTCTGCTCACACCATGCACTTGGTCGGCTCATCTCTCTCTGATATTTACTACGCCTTCTCCGCCGCAATGAACGGCTTAGCTGGTCCGTTACACGGTTTGGCTAATCAAAACTGCCTTGCATTTTTAATGGATGTCCAAAAAGAATTCAACGGTGCCCCCACCGAAGAAGAAATGGAAAAATACTGCTGGGATACCCTTAACCGCGGTAAAGTTATCCCCGGTTACGGACACGCCGTTCTCCGCGTTCCCGATCCCCGCTACACTGCACAATTTGAATATGCTCAAAGACACTTCCCCGAAGATGAGCTTTTCCAAATCGCCAATGTGATGAACAAAGTTGTCCCGAAAGTATTGAAAGAACAGGGCAAAGCCAAGAATCCGTGGCCCAATGTGGATTCGATCTCAGGCACACTCCAATATCACTACGGCATCACCGAATTTGATTTTTACACCGTTCTCTTCGGCGTTGGCCGTGCGCTCGGCGTGACAGCCAACTACGTTTGGGCACGCGCCCTCGGTCAACCTCTTGAGCGACCGAAATCACTCACGACTAAGATGTTAGAAGATATTGCTACTGGCAAATAAAGCAAATAGATTTTAGAATCAAAGAGAGCCGACTTCTCAAGAAGTCGGCTCTCTTTTTTATGGGATGAAAAACAGGAGCGCACGTGACCCTAAACTTGCTCCCCGTAAATCAACTTTAGATGTAGCGAAAGGCGGAGTTTTCCGCACATTATTTTTCGATTCTTATAACCCCCGTCAACGCCGCGCCGATGAAGGGGAGAGATAATTCAACAAAACGAATGCCG
>CAZERH010000252.1:0-3665 GCA_964515535.1 uncultured Anaerolineaceae bacterium | reverse complement strand
CCAAAGAGCATCTCGCCATCCTAGACCTGCTCCAAATCCCGACCGGCATGGTTGCTCTCACCAAAACCGATCTCGTCCCCGACCCCGAATGGCTCGACCTCGTTGAGAGCGACATCCGCGAGAGCCTCGCCGGAACTGTCCTCCAAGATGCGCCTTTTGCGCGCGTCTCCGCCAAAAGCGGCGAAGGGCTGGAAAACCTGCTATCTACCCTCACAAACCTGCTCAAAGACAAACCTACTCGTCCCGATCTCGGTCGTCCGCGTTTGCCGATTGACCGCGCTTTTAGCATCGCCGGTTTCGGCACGGTCGTCACCGGCACGCTTGCGGATGGCAGCTTGAGTCTCGGCGATGAAGTGTTGATTCTTCCATCCGAGCAAAAGGGGCGCGTGCGTGGTTTGCAAACCCACAAGAAAAAAGAGGAGATTTCCGTCCCCGGTAGTCGCACCGCCGTCAATATCTCCGGCGTTTCGCTGGAGGATATTCGACGCGGCGAAGTCGTCACCAAGCCGGGACAATATCAAATCACACGCCGTTTGGATGCGAGATTCCGCCTGCTGGATGATATTGGACTACCCCTCAAACATAATACCGAGGTAAAACTCTTTGTCGGCGCGAGCGAGACGATCGCAACCCTGCGCTTGCTCGGCGTTGAGATTCTTAATCCCGGCGAGGAGGCGTGGATTCAGCTAGAACTGCGCGACCCGATTGTCACCGTGCGCGGCGATAGATATATTTTGCGCCGCCCCTCCCCCGCCGAAACGCTCGGCGGCGGCGTGATCGTAGACGACCAGCCCAAAGGTCGCCACAAACGCTTTGACAAGAAAATCATCGCCAAACTGACCTCCCTCGCCGAAGGCTCACCCGCCGATGTGCTTCTCGAAGCCTCCCTCGCCAAAGGTGCGGATACGCTCCCGAATTTAATCAAATTGGCACGCCTCGAAGAAGCGGATGCCCAAATCGCTGTAGATGAGCTTTTTGCCGAGCAAAAAATCATCGCATTGGAAGAAAACTATGTTATCGCCTCTGCACAATGGGCGGATTTGCAATCCCGCGCGATGCAAATGGTGAAGGCGTATCACGAGAAATTTCCATTGAGAAGCGGCATCCCGCGCGAGGAACTGAAAAGCAGATTGAAGATTGACGCAAAACTCTTCAACGCGATGCTCAAAAAGCTCTTCGATGCCGAGATGCTGGAGGCACGCGGTAAGTCAGTCGCCGAGCCTACGCACAGCATTAAGTTTGGAAGCACCGAGCAAGCCCAAATCCACGCGCTGATGCGGCGATTCGAGCAGAATCCCTTCTCGCCGCCGACCGTCAAAGCATCCATCGAAGAAGTCGGCGAAGAAATCTTCAACGCTTTAATCGAATTGGGCGAGTTGGTGGGGCTTTCGGCGGAGGTCGCCTTCCGCAAATCCGATTACGAAAAAGCAATCGAAATGGTGCGGGCGCATTTGGAAAAAAAGGGCAAAATCACGGTCGCCGAAACACGCGATCTGCTCGGCACGAGCCGCCGCTATGTGCTGGCACTGCTGGAGCATCTGGACGCGAGCGGCGTGACGAGGCGTGAAGGCGATTTTCGCGTGTTGCGCTAATGTGTGGACGATTTACGCTAACGGTTAATCCCGCCGAATATTTTTCGGGCTTTCGTTTCCCGCCTGTTTTTGCGCCGCGTTTCAACATCGCCCCGATGCAACCGCTTTTGGCGATCCCCAACGATGGGCGCAACACGGCAACCTTTTTTCTGTGGGGCTTGCTCCCCTTTTGGGCAAAAGACGCTTCGATGGCGGCGCGGATGATCAATGCCCGCGGCGAAACGGTGGCAGAAAAACCATCTTTTCGGGGCGCGTATAAATATCGGCGTTGCCTGATTTTGGCAGATGGCTTTTACGAATGGCAAAAAGTAGCGGGGGCAAAAAAGAAAATTCCACACTTTATTTTTATGAAATCACGCCAGCCCTTCGCCTTCGCCGGTCTCTGGGAAGATTGGGAAAGCCCCGATGGCTCACGCGTGAAAACCTGCATCATCATCACCACCGAGCCAAACGAGTTGGTTGCGCCAATCCATAATCGGATGCCGGTCATAGTACCGCCAAATCGCTTTGGGCAATGGTTGGATAGGAATTCCCGCTCCGATTTGCAGTCTTTACTCGTGCCCTATCCTGCTGAGGGCATGGACGCGTACCCGGTCTCAGACACGGTAAACAACGCCGCGAATGATCGGGCGGAATGTGTTGTGCCTACGCAATTTTTTGATTAAAAATTTCTCATCCCCTCGCTTGACGCTGTTTTTTCATCGTGATATGATGCCAAACAGTGAACTCTATGGATAATCAACGAAAGAACGAGATACCCGACCTAAAGCAGGGGGATTCTCCCGATAGCATATCGGGACAAAATGCCGAAACGGGAGAAATACCCCGCTCCGAACGCGACCCGAACCTGCTCACCCGCTGGATGGAATTATTGCTCCAGTTGGGCTTGGGCGAGTCCACTTTGCGCGTGGCTACAAATGCTTTTCTTCTGGTTGCTATTGTTGGGGTAATTTTCCTGATGCAGGGGTTCTACAAAAGCGACACAAACGAACTAAGCGAAGAAGAGACACAAGCAAACGAAGCCCAACCTACCCTAACTGCCGAACTCGCTGACGAGTCACTACCACTTAACATGAACACGAGGGGCATTCCACGTATGGCAATGATGCACACAACCATTCCATCTCGCCCACGTTTGGAAATAGTAAAATACACCGTTCAGGCAGGGGACACGGTTTTTGGCATTGCGGAACAGTTTGGGTTACGTCCGCAAACAATTTTATGGGGAAATTATAATACTTTACTTGACGATCCGCACCGCCTAAAAGCCGGACAGGAGTTAAGTATATTACCTATTGACGGCACTTACTATGAATGGCAGGACGGCGATGGACTCAACGGCGTGGCTGATTTTTTTGGTGTTGAGGCGGACGATATTGTCAATTACCCCACAAATAATTTAGACCCAAATACAATTGGCGATTATACTAATCCCGATATTGACGCGGGTACGCGCTTGGTTATACCGGGCGGAGAAAGGCTTTTCATCTCATGGAGTGCACCGGTTGGGGTAACGCGCGAAAATCCCGCTATAGCCAGTATTCTTGGTGACGGTGCTTGTGAACCGGTTGTGGGCGGGGCTATAGGCTACGGGAGCTTTGTGTGGCCCGCGGCAAATCATTATCTTTCAGGTTATGATTGGTCGCCGGAAACCAATCATCGTGGAATTGACATTGCCGGTCATATGGGTGCCGCCATCTTCGCCGCTGATGCGGGGGTTATTGTTTATGCAGGCTGGAACGATCGCGGTTACGGGAATATGATTATCATTGACCATGGAACCGGTTTTCAGACTTTATATGCACATATGAGCGCGTTTAACGTGGTTTGCGGTCAAAGTGTCGGACAAGGCGAAGTGATTGGCGCATTTGGGAGCACCGGTGCTTCATCGGGTGCGCATCTGCATTTTGAACTGATGCACTCTCAATATAGCAAGCTAAATCCTTGGGACTATCTCCCGCCACCCTAACAAAATCTGTTATAATGCTCGGCGCAATAAGGGCGCGTAGCTCAGCTGGTTAGAGCGCACGGTTCACATCCGTGAGGTCGTGGGTTCGAGTCCCTCCGCGCCCA
>CAZERH010000251.1:0-3668 GCA_964515535.1 uncultured Anaerolineaceae bacterium | reverse complement strand
CACAGCCCCACAAATACATGTGGGGTGCTACGCGAAGTTCACAGAGACCACAGAGGTTTTTCTCATGTTTTTAAAGATTCTCGGTGTTCTCAGCGTGCTTTGTGGTGAGATTTTTAAGGTTTGGCAGTCAACCAGGAGCCATTGCTCAAAAATTTGGTGGTGTACTTACAAAGATACATAATTTTCAAATTAGGAATTATGGTGTCTTGATGGAATAAAGTTCTCTTTGGTATACTAAAAGTTGGATTTTTTTCGCAAAGGAAGAGGTAGAAAAATGGCTGTTCATCAAGAAGGCACGATACTTGGGGGGTATCGCATTATTTCACAAATAGGCAAGGGGGGCATGGCAACAGTCTACAAAGCCCGCCAGATGTCCATGAATCGCGATGTTGCGCTAAAAGTGCTTCCGAAATTCCACGCGCAAGACCCCAGTTTTACGCAGAGATTTATCCAGGAAGCGCGCACCATAGCTCAACTTGAACATAGAAACATCCTTCCCGTTTATGATTTTGGCGAGGAAGACGGCGTGACTTTTATGGCGATGCGTTATCTTGATAGTGGTACTCTTCAAGACATCCTATCTTTGGGACACCTGCTGTTTTCAGATGCGGTTGAGCTAATGCGCCAAATCTGCGCCGGATTGGACTATGCACATCGTCAAGGGGTAGTTCATCGAGATGTGAAACCCGCTAACGTGATGGTAGATAATGAGGGGACTGTCTACATAACGGATTTTGGGCTTGCGAAAGTTCTCGAAAGCTCATCCGAATTGACTGCGTCCGGCACTATCATGGGAACGCCCTACTATATGTCCCCTGAACAAAGCACAGGGAATATGGTGGACGGGCGTTCGGATATCTACTCGGCGGGGGTTATTCTTTATGAAATGGTCACGGGAAAACGTCCCTTTGATGCAGAAACGCCTATGGCGGTTGTTTTGGCGCATATTCA
Source organism: uncultured Anaerolineaceae bacterium (assembly GCA_964515535.1). GTDB lineage: Bacteria > Chloroflexota > Anaerolineae > Anaerolineales > Villigracilaceae > Desulfolinea. Next base: position 2,717 of record CAZERH010000251.1, on the reverse strand, counting down.
CGACCCCCTACCTTTGCCGCAGACGATTAACCCCGGAGTGCCAATTGAGATGCAACGCGTCATTCTTAAGGCGATGTCAAAGGAACCGGATGCTCGCTACCAAACCGCTAAAGAAATGTCTGATGCCTTAGACGAAGCAATGAAACAACTCAAAACTGATGCTAATGCAGGCACTTTAGAATTGCGCACATCAGAAGTGCGAGAAAAAATAGAATCTCAAATTATTTTGCCAACTGACGAAAATTTCACGCCTGTACCGGTAAGCACGACGGTAGCTCTTAGCGAGCCTCCGCCTTCCTCAAAGAAGAGCATCCTTAACGGAATTTTAGCTTCTGTTCTAGCTATAATTATCTTGTTTTTTGGTGTATCGTTCTTCAACCGCTCCTCCAAAAACAATTCTCCATCCTCCACAGAACCTATAGCACCTTTTTTATACGATGATTTTAATGGCACAGAGGTAAACGCTCAATTATGGCAACGGGAAGAAGACCCCGCTTGCAATATCTCCCAACAAAACGGAGAGCTACTGATTACAAATGATTTAGTAGATTACAAAATGGAAAATTGTGATTTGGTGATTACACAACCTAAAAAAGTTGCTTATTCTGCACTCGAGAATTTAGAAGCGAAGATGTTTATCTCTAGTAATCACGAAGGAGATAGCGTAGGACAAAGCTTAATGTACCAAATTGAACTTAAAAACGGCGATTATTGGTACGCCCTTTGTGGTGCCGAATTATCTGATGAAGAACTTGTTGCCAGCCTCTGGATTGCTAAAATCAAAACAGATGGATCTGTGAATGAAATAGACTATACTTCTACCGATATTCAGGCAGATACTTGGTACACCTATCGTCTGGAAATTTTGCCCGAAACAAATACAGTATCCTGTTTTTTGGACGATGTGTTGGTAGGAAGAACTGTTGTGGAATTAGACAACTTGCAAAAAATGGAGTTTACGCGTGGGCTAACGGCATGGCGTGGTAAAAATACTTTAGCAACCACAAAAACAGACAATTATTGGCTTATTCCTTAACAAAATGTCCCAGCATCCACTCTAGGCTATATCGCCCCTTAATTTTGTCCCACTGCTTAATCACGTAATAAAAAACAACCACAAAAATCACCCAAAGCAAAAGAGCCGTCCAAACGGGCATAGCATCGCTATAATAATACCAACGGTCTCCCCTTTTGAGCCAACCGATAAGATAGAGGGGATAAAGATGCGCGGTATGATGGATGACATAAGTACTGAGAGAATAACGACTATATCTTTGGACGGGAAGAGCGAGACGACCGCGTGTCCACTTGGCGCGTGCGGTAGACATCTCATTGGCATCTAGCAGGAGCCATAATCCCGTAAATGCGATTAGATTTCCCCCCAACATGATGAGCAAATAGATCGTGCTGGCGGGGTAAAAAAAAACCGGGGAGAAATACACCGATAAACTTGATTGGGGACTTAATAAAACGCTCAATGCCCCCATTAAAGCCAATAAAACGCCCAACAAGCCATAATTCCGAGCGAGTTTACGTTGTTTTTCGGCGGCACTTTCGCCCAAAATTGCGCGTCCCATTGTATAACCGGTGATGGGGAAGACAATCCACGGCATAATGGGGAAATATCCATTTAAAAACCAGCCCATAAATATATCTTTGAAGGTGAAATTATAGATATATTCGCTGGCGGAAAAATCCCAATAGTGGTTATAGTCAAAAACTTCGCGCAATATCGGGCTAAAAATGATAACCCCGAAGATAATTAGATACATCCACGTTGGGGTGATGCGGTGCAAAAAATAAACGATAATTAACGCGCTCCCGATGAAGGTGAGAATATCCCAATCGAAGATAGAATCTGCGCCCCAGTTGATGAGATTATGCAATAATCCGATAATGAAAATTGCCACTCCGCGCCGCAGTGTTTGACGGCGGGCAACTTCGGGCGGATATTTGCTGAGAGAAATGAAGAGGCTGATGCCCACCAAAAACGTGAAAATCGGCGCGGAGAGAACCCCAAGTCTCTCTACGAAGGCGTAGAGGAGGGTGTCGTGGTCAGACCAATAGCCTAAATAATCCACAAAGTGGATTTGAATCATGAGGAGAATAGCGATGGTGCGGAGGATATCTATGGTGTGAATGCGTTTCATTTTAATATCCCATTGCGTTTGCTACGGTAGCCGCTCCTCCAATACAAAGAGTGCAGAGAGCAACTAAGATAAAAACAATGCCGACAATGAGTAAAACTTTTCCGCCCATGCCTACTTTGCGTTCTAAAACAGCAGATTCGGGGCTATTGGGGTCGTAATAAACGGTGACGGTTTTATTGAGAGGGTATTGTGCCAAAATTTCTGCTGTTTTTTTACGATTGCTATTTCCTGCGCTTCCGCCGAAGCTGATGCGATCTCCTGTATAAGTTATGCCAAGAAATTCATACTCATACTCTACTTCGGAATAATAAAGCGTGTTTCCGCTTTCATAACTTATATCTTGCCGCATATGGGCTTTGGTGATTTTTCCAAGTGTAGAAGACCAATCTAGGCTTTCTTCCGCTTCTTTTTTCTGGCGAAAATAGAGAAAAATCATCACCGCGCCGATGATTCCGAAAGTTAGCACTAAACAGCCACCAATTGCTATGCCAACGAACATTTTTACCTCCTTCAGGAAATGAAACCGTTTTTTGAATTTTATCTTAGGAAGACATTATACAATAGAAC
>CAZERH010000250.1:0-3669 GCA_964515535.1 uncultured Anaerolineaceae bacterium | reverse complement strand
TCGAATGAAAATTTCTATCATCGTCCCCTGTCTGAACGAAGAAAAAAACATCCGCGTTTTGCTGGATGCTATTTTGGCACAGACTTATCCCCTTGCTGAGGTGGAAGTTGTCATCGCCGATGGGCTATCGGATGATAATACGCGTGCAGAAATTTTTTCTTTTAAGGAAGAAAATCCAGCACTTGATTTGCGCTTGGTCGATAACCCCAAACGGATTATTCCGGCAGGGCTGAATATCGCCATCAACGCCTCGCGCGGCGAAATTATCCTCCGCTTGGATGCTCACTCCGCACCTGCGCCTGATTATGTGACTCTCTGCGTGGATGCGTTGAACACAGGATTGGGCGATAATGTCGGCGGGGTCTGGGATATTCGCCCCGATGCCGAGGGATGGGTCGCAAAGTCTATTGCGATTTCGGCGGCACATCCGCTTGGGGTCGGGGACGCGGCTTATCGGCACGCCACCCAAGCCCAAATCGTGGATACGGTCCCCTTTGGTGCGTTTCGGCGGGAGCTGGTGGATGAAATCGGTCTCTTTGATGAAACTTTGCTCGCGAACGAAGATTACGAGTTCAATGCGCGCATCCGTCAGGATGGTGGAAAAATCTGGCTAGACCCCGCGATCCGATCCATCTACTTTGCGCGTCCTTCTTTTGGTGCATTGGTGCGACAGTATTTCAATTATGGCTTTTGGAAATGGCAAATGTTGCGCCGTTATCCTGAGACTTTAAGATGGCGGCAATTTTTGCCTCCCGTTTTCGTTTTGAGCCTCATCGGCTTATTTTTTCTTGGATTTTTCTCGCCTTTATTCTCTTTTCTTTTGGGGTTAGAGCTTCTCTTTTATTTTTTGATTTTATTTTTGGTGGCTTTGAAAGAAAGGGTTTTCGGCTTGCCAATTGCAATTGTGATAATGCACATTTCGTGGGGGAGCGGGCTTTTGTGGAGCGCGTTTAGTTCTATTTTTAAGGTAAAAAATGGCTGAGCATCTATCTCGTCCTAAAATTCGCTTAGGAAATCTGGAGCAACGTGTCTTGCTCTTTTTTGGGGACTTACTGGCTTCGGTTCTTGCCTTAGCCATTTCTCTGTATGTTTGGAAAGAGTATTCATGGCGCGCCTTGCTCGCGACTGGCATCACGCTCAAAAAAGCCGAACGTATTTTCAGTATAGATATTCAGGCTTGGGTTTATTTCTTGCCTTTTATTTGGCTTTTACTTTTAATAGAGCTATATGAGCCACGCAACGCGGCAAATAAAAAGACCACAAAGCGCGGCATTATCATTGCGGCTTTAATCGGCTTTTTTGGCTACGCGTTTTTCTTTATCACACTGAAAGACCCCACATCTTCTCTACCGCGTATTGTAATCGGTGTGTTTTTGGTTCTTACCTCTCTTCTAACGTGGTTTTGGCGATTGATTTATATTCGTTTTTATACAGCACAGGGGGTGGCGCGCCGTGTTTTGGTTGTGGGGGCAGGAAAAGCCGGTGCGACTTTGGCAAGAGCCTATGCAGAACTTTCCCCGCATCCCTTTCTTTTAATCGGCTTTACAGATGATGACCCTGAGAAAATAGCATCAAAAGTGGATGGCTTTCGTGTACTCGGTAGCAATAAAAATTTACTAAAAATTATTGAGCAATATAATATCAGCGATATTGTTGTTGCCATCACTGGTGCGATGATGGGAAGCACTTTTCAAACAATTTTGGATATACAAGAAAGCGGCATCATGGTGACGCGTATGCCAACCATGTACGAAGAAATTACCGGACGTGTGCCGATTCATCATCTTGAATCAGATTGGCTGATTCGCTCTTTTATTGACGAAACGCGCGTCAGTGCTTTTTATGTGCTTGGCAAAAGAATAGTCGATCTTATTGGGAGTGCTATCGGCGTTCTCGTTTTTTTACTAACTTTTCCTTTCGTTGCTTTGGCGATTGTTCTTGAAACAGGTTTTCCTGTCTTTTATAAACAGGAGCGGCTTGGCAAGGGGGGCAGAGTTTTTATGCTCTATAAATTTCGCACAATGATTCAGAACGCCGAGCCGGATGGCGAAGCCCGCGCCGCCGAAGTGGATGATCCGCGCATTACGAAGGTTGGGAATATCCTCCGCAAGACGCGCCTTGATGAATTCCCGCAATTTTTCAGTGTTTTGCGGGGCGAGATGAGTCTCGTAGGTCCCCGCGCCGAGCGGGAGCAGTTGGTCGCGAAATATCAAAAGGAAATCCCCTTTTATCGCGCCCGTCTTCTTGTCAAACCGGGCATCAGCGGTTGGGCGCAAATCACCAGCGGTTACGCCTCCTCCATTTTTGCAACCGCCCTTAAACTCGAATACGACCTCTACTATATCAAACATCGTACTGTGGCAATGGATATTTCCATTTTGCTCCGCACCTTTAGCACGGTTTTCGGATTCAAAGGAAGATAATTAACCACGAAGAGCAGAAAGGAACACAAAGTTTTTTGCTTTTTCTTCGTGTATCTTTGTGTGCTTTGTGGTGAAAAGGAAATCACATGACAACTTCTCTAGTTACGGGCGGCGCGGGATTTATCGGCTCGCATATTGTCTGCGCATTGCTTGAACGGGGCGATAAAGTCCGCGTTCTTGATAATTTATCAACGGGAAAGGAAGAAAATCTGGATTCCGTGCGCTCGGATGTGGATCTCATCGTGGGCGACATTCGCGATGTGGACACCCTCACCGCATCGCTCGTGGACGTGGACTTGGTCTTCCATCAAGCGGCTTTTGTCTCGGTACCAGCCTCTATGCAGACCCCAAACGCCTGCTTGGACACAAATGTCAACGGGACGGCGATTCTGCTCCAAGCCGCGCGGGACGCGGGCGTGCGCCGAGTCGTTTTCGCTTCCAGTGCCGCTGTTTACGGTGAATCAGATGCCTTTCCGCTCGTTGAAGAAGTCCCGCCCCAGCCGAATATGTCGCCTTATGCCGCTTCCAAGCGCGTGGATGAGATTTATGCTCAACTTTATACCCAATCTCTCGGTTTAGATGTGATCGCCCTCCGCTATTTCAATGTTTTCGGTCCCCGCCAAGCCCCCGATTCGCAATACGCCGCCGCCGTGCCGATTTTCATCTCGCGTATGATGAAAAATCAAGCCGTTACCATCTACGGTGATGGCGGGCAGACCCGCGATCTGATTTACGTTGGCGATGTTGCTCGCGCCAATCTCCTCGCCACAGACTCGGAAGAAACCGCGGGCGAAATCTTCAACATCTGCACCGGGCGAGAAACCCGCATCCTAGATTTGGTCGAAAGCCTCGCCGAAATCTTCCCCTCTGCGCCCAAGCCCATTTTCGCCGAACCTCGTGCCGGTGATATTTACCGCTCAGTCGGTAGTGCCAAAAAAGCGAAAGATACTTTTGGCTTTGTGGCGGAGACGGAGTTGTTGGACGGGATGCGTAAAACGGCTGAATGGATGAAGGTTTAGTTCACCACAAAGACACAGAGTTCACGAAGATTCTTTTTTAAATTCACAAAGAAGAACCCTTTTGTTTTTACTATAAGAAACTTGGCGTCCTTCGTGCCTTTGTGGTGAAAAAGAAAAGAAAGGTTGAATTATGGATACGAAAAAACGCGCAAACTCTCTTTCTTATCAAGTAATTGGTGCCGCGATAGAAGTACATAAGGCTTTAGGTCCCGGCTTATTAGAATCGG
>CAZERH010000249.1:0-3697 GCA_964515535.1 uncultured Anaerolineaceae bacterium | reverse complement strand
AAATAAAGCGTTGCTTCTTTCTGCATGTGATTGAAAGAAAAAACGATCCAGCCAATAGTAGCTTGCGTAAAGGAATGAAAGGAGCAAAAAAGAGACTCCGCCCCATTTTCGCGCAAGCTCAATGCCGATATAAACCGTCAGCCAGCAAACTGCCCACAACAAGCCTGTTACGGCAATGTAGGCGGGTCCGGGATTCGGCATAAAGTCTAAAATCAAGTGCCATTGCACAAGTGCCGTTCCAAATCGGACAGCATTTAATGCCATAAGGGTTAACGCCACAACCCCCAACAGGGTTACGAAAAAAGGTGTTTTTCTGAAGAATTTATTCATCTTTCCGTTCATATAAAAAGAGAGTCGCCACGAGGGGCGGAAAGAACAATAACGCCGTCCACATTAGCGGGAGAAAAGCATTCAAATGCAAAGGCTCAGACAAAAAAACAACCGCTAATAATGCACTCAAGCTACTGTAAATAGCACGCGAAAAACTACGTTTTCCATCGTATCTGCGGTGTGCTTTGAACGCTCCTAGAGAAACGCCGATGCCATATCCCCAAACCGCACCACGCAGAGCATAAAGCAAACCGCCCCAACCCTCAGGTGAGAAGAGTTTGCTCCACACAATGCCGAAAAAAGCACCCAATATAGCAATGAGCAAACCGGCGACTATGCCGTTAAAAAAGATATGTTTTGCGGTGGTGCGAAGATAAATTTTGATGGTTTTATCCTTTGCGTAAAATTACGGGAGTTATTCAAAATGCCAGTGATACGTTGCGATGCGGTTCTACCACCTTTATTTTGAGCAACTACAAATTACGTCTCATTCACCCGTTCTTATTAATCGTGAGTAAGTGCGCGCTATAATTTCTCTCCGCAATTCTACTAATTCAGGAAATTGATAGAAAAACAAGACTTTATTCTCACCAATAGTGTTTCCGGCAGGTTTCGGATAGGTTACGAAAACCGCCCAAGATTCTGCTATATCTTCGCCGGGGTTGGTCATTGCGTATTCTGTGACAAATTCATCATCACGCCCCAAATAAAACTCATCTAAGGCATCGTAATACGCGTCATCATCTTCAATCATTTCAATATCAAGCCATTCATTATACGTATCCGCCCAAAATTCGTCAAAAAACAGATAAAAATAAGATGAACTGGTCGCACAACCCTCCCCTGTAAAATAGGTAGCGCAGTTATCCTCTGCCTCAAAATAGGCATCATCATCTTCGGGATTATTAAAAACATGCTCATCCACAGCAACCTGCGCAGAATTCAGTGTCAGCAAATGTCCATACTCGTGAATTAGCGTAAACGTAAAATCTTGCTTATCATTTGAATCTTCGGGGTCAATTTCTATCATCCAAGAATAAGGATCATCAGCGGTTTGCTCCACCGCCGCCAAAGTTCCGTTCTGCCCATCTGTAAAAACAATAAAATTTCGCACAAAATCACGTCTTTCTTGAGGAATTATCGCGGTGAAAAACTGCCAGACTCGCTCGTGCGATGCGCTGTCTTCTTGCAATACGCGCAACTCCGCAGAAACATCTTCGTATTCGGGGTCAGAGATTTCATCCTCATGAACACTATACATGACTAACCTCATTTCTTCGGCAACTTCTTCCTCGTCCGCAAAATCTTCATCCGAATAATCTATGACCCCATCCATCAAGGCTAGAAACGCAGATTCTGCACCGCCATCATCACGATAGCAAAGACCGCTATTTGAATGATAATTTTCACCCTCAAAGCAAGATTCGGTGGAATTCTCATCTCCGCCAAATGAGGGTGCAACAGTCGGCACTTCCGCGCTTTCAACCTCCGATTCGTTCGTGGGTGGGCTTGATTCCGTTATATCCTCATTTGAGGGACCCATCACAGTTTTGCAGGCTATCAGCGAAATCGCCATTACCAGAACAAATATCTTTATCTGCCAATTTTTTTTCATTAATTTTCTCCTAAAAAACTATCGCAAAAACTCCATGATAGCTTTCTTGCGATAATAGTCAATCGGGCTACCTAGACGGTCATCATATTCGCCTTTGTAGGGTAGTTCAGCCAATATAAGAGGGTTTGAAAAAACATAATCTAGCCCCATTTCAGCAAAATACTCATCGCCGCGCCCCTCTTTATGAGCTAGAAAATAATCATAACTATTAATCAAGCCATCCATATTTACAATGGTGCGATTCTTGATGAAATAGCCCAAATTCCCGCCCCCGGTCATGCCGATTAATGAACCTTCTTCGGTATTCTCTTCAACAACCGCTAAAATTTCCATATATTCATGCCCCTCATTCGTAACGCCATAGGGCATCAGTGAAGCTATACGCATATAAAAAGATTGCGCCCAAAAAAACGCCAGAAAAACCACCCCCGCATAGGCGAAAGTTCGCACGGCAGGATTAATCTCCGCGAGAGAGCGGAGGAAAAGGTCGAGCAGGAGTGCGAGAAGTAGCAACGTGAAAATGAGCTGTGTGACCCAATACCATTCTTTCGAGGCAGAGTAACCGGTGGCGTGATAATAGACGACTTGGGCAACCGAGCCGACGAATAGCGGGAGCAAGCCAAACTTCACACCCGCCCGAATCGCTCTTTTTTTGTTGAGGAAAAGAACGATAACGATGACAATCAGGATGACACCGAAAAGTTGCCAGTAGGCTTTATCTCCCTCCGAGTACCCTACCCACCGCACGAGGGTATCCCGCAACCAAATCACAAAATTGGTAAATAGACCCCAAGCGTTGAAATCCGTTTCGGATTGTAAATCCAATCCGAAAAAAGTATAGATACGGTTTGCTCTACCTCCATAAACATTTCCATCTAAACTCCCCCACCAGCGTTTAATTTGCCCACTAACGGGCGTAGACGTGCCAAAAAAAAGTCGGTTGAAGAAGATATATATCCCCAACGTCCCGCCAATAATACCAAAATAAACAACGCCTTCACTGAACCAGTTTTTCCAGTTTTCACGCAAAACTTGTAAAGGTGAAACGCGATTTCGCTCACGCTCAGCGGAAAGATAACGCACGCCAAAGCGGGTAATTAGGAGAGGTAGAAAATTATTCAGCAAAACGCTGCGCGGGAAACTCTCAAGAAAGCCAATGCGCTGTAAAAGAGGTAAAAGAAGAAAAAGTATCCCCACTGAGGTTGCAAAAGACAAAACTATGCGCAAGAAAAGATAAAAGGCACTCTCGTTGTGCGGGTGTTGATATAAGCCCGCAAAATAATAAATTGGGATTGAAATAATGAGGGTAAGCAGAACCATTTTTAGCGCGGTTTCCCCAAAAAGATAATACTCTTTCATCCCAACTTGAAAAATAAGGCTGGCGAAAGTAAAAAGAATAATCCCTAAAATATCGCTCAGCAGAAAATAACGCAGAGACGTTTTTCGAAAAATAAGATAAAAACCAAAAAGCAAGACGAAGAAAACGGTATCTAAACGACTAAAAATAACTATCACACCCATCAGTGCGAATTGAATGATTTCTTTTCGCGTGAGTGGCTCTGTGCGCCATTTTCGCTCCATTTTCTCAAAAAGGTAAAGGAAAAACACGATAGAAAACGCGACAAGTCCTGTTTCTAAACCAAATTGGGTCACGGTAGCATAAATATAAAAATTAAACGCCCAAAAAGATGCGATGAACATCCCCGCAATTTGCGAAAGAACACGCGAGATAAGCCTGTAAAGCAAAATGGC
>CAZERH010000248.1:0-3698 GCA_964515535.1 uncultured Anaerolineaceae bacterium | reverse complement strand
CGGTCTTTTTGACCCGAACACAACCGGTCTGCCGTGCTTTCCCTATCATACTAGTACACGGAGCGCACAGAGTTCTTCTCATTTTTTCTCTCAAACTCTGTGCGCTCCGTGTACTCTGTGGTGAATTATTTGTACAAATTATTAAATTTTTCATTCCTAAGGAATATAAGCAACCGCCTCGATTTCAACCCGCACATTGAGCGGAAGCGTTTTAACCGCCACAGTAGAACGGGCAGGCGGATTATCTGTAAAAAATTCAGCATAAATCGCGTTGAATTCGGCAAATTCGCCCATATCGGCGAGGAAGCAGGTGGTTTTGACGATATAATCGAGACCGGAGCCAGCGGCTTCGAGAACATATTTGAGATTAGTGAGCGACTGCCGCGCTTCTGCGGCGATTCCGCCTTCAACCACTTTGCCCGTTTCACGATCAACGGGAATTTGACCGGCGGTGTAAACCATATTGCCCAGAGTCATTCCGGCTGAGTAGGGTCCGATGGCTTCGGGGGCTTTCTCGGAGCGAATAACTTTTTTATTAAGAGACATTTTTCCTCGCAATGAATAATTTGAATAAACACAGTTATTCTAAAGCAAGAGCCGAAACCTCGCAAATCAGATTTGCCCATTTAGACCATCCCCGCTAAAATATAGAAAACTCAAAAGGAGAAAAAATGACTTCAAAAAAACAGAAAAAAGCCACCCAAGAAGCGGCAAAAAAGAAAAATATAATGAACGCTGGAATTATCCTAATTGTCATCTTGGCAGTAATTTGGATTGCTACATCCGCGCAAGATAACAAGGCAATCCCGCCTGCCGATTCACCTCCGGTGAACGTTCTACCAAAGGAAGAAGATACGCCTGAGGCAGAGGAAGTTGTCCCGCCAACAGACCTTCCGCAAGATAACGACAAGCAATATGATGAATATCCCCCGATGACCATCGACACAGACGCGACCTATCTTGCTACCGTTAAAATGGCAAATGGCGGAGAATTTATCATCGAACTATACGCCGACAAATCCCCCATCACCGTTAATAGTTTTGTCTTCTTAGCCCGTGATGGCTATTTTGACGGAACAACCTTCCACCGCGTCTTAGATGGTTTCATGGCGCAAGGCGGCGACCCAACCGGAACAGGCATGGGCGGTCCCGGCTACGAATTTGTCAACGAGGATAGCGACCTAACTTTCGATAAAGAAGGCATAGTCGCGATGGCGAACGCGGGACCCGATACAAACGGTAGTCAATTCTTTATCACCTTTGTCCCCCTGCCCCAACTTGATGGTGGCTACACGATATTTGGTCAAGTCACCGAGGGGATGGATGTCGTTAACGAGATTACCCGCCGCGACCCTATGGAATATCCCGATTTTGAGGGAGACATGATTGAAAGCATCACGATAGAAGAGAAGTGAGTAGGAGAATAGGAAAACTAAAGGAGCAACGAGAAATTATAAACTCGTTGCTCCTTTTTTATTTAACGCCGCTCTAGCCGCCGTCCTCGGCGACAGGGTCGCCACCGAGAGCACTTGTACAAAAAGTCTATTTCGGAATTTTTATAACCTGCCCCTCAAAAATAATACTCCTATTCACAATCTGCGGATTAATCTCCATAATCGCATCTACGCTTGTTCTATACTTTAAGGCGATAGCAAAAAGGGAATCGCCAGCCTTCACTCTATGCGTCACTTCTGCGGGGGTTGTATCTTCTTCCACATCATCCTCCGGGAGCGGAAGCGGGGCATCTACTTCATCCGGAATACTAATTCGTCCGGGGATATTGAGCGTAGTACCTACCTTTAATAAAGACTGATTTGCCTCAAGCAGTTCAGCCAAACTTATGCCTTGACTTTCAGCAATGCCCCTAAAGGTATCGCCCGATTTGATTCTATACTTTTTGGGTTCCACTGGCTCTACATTCGCAAATTTATATAACTCTTCCTCGGTGCCCCGAAACCAATTCAAATCTATCCTCGTAGGACGTTTCAAATCATCTGTGACTCCCTCCACAATCGCGTTCTCGGAATACTGCCAAAACTTCCAATCCTTCCACCCTTGGGGCTGACGAGGCATTCTGTCATTTGGCATCACGTCTGCATCAAACACAAAAGGATATTGAGCAATCCAAAGTTCATAATCATCCGCCCAACTCGGTGCCCTTCCACGCCTGCTAACGCGGGGTTCTAAATAAGTTCGGCGTGAATAAACCATAGGCGTTCGCCCAAATTCTTCCTCAATAATATCCAAAAACTTTTTGCAGGTATCTATAATTTTCCGATTCGACACATCCTCATTATACTTATCTTCAAGATCAACAATCGGCGGCAACTCTCCTTTATCCGCGCCGAGCGTAGAGATAAAAATGTCTGCCTGTTTTCTTGCACTCTGCCCGCCAAAAAGATAATGATACGCACCGCGCAAAAGACCTGCCTCACGTGCGCCCGCCCAATGCTCATAAAACTTCGCGTCAACATAATTGGTACTCGAAGTCGCCCGAACGAGCGCATATTTAAATCCCTGTGCTCGTAAAACGCGCCAATCTATATTGGGTTCGTAAACACTAACATCAACACCATGAACGATATCCATATTTATCTCCTATGTTTTTGGGAATACGAGAATCTCCTCATCAGAATAGCATATATCAAGGGCGATTTCAATCATTAAATTTTATTGGATGAAGAACACCGCATCGCGCGCGTTTTGAACTTGCTTGCCCTCCCCGTCCGGATTCTCGGCGTGAGCATCATTGCCCTCAGCGCGTCTCCCAAGAAAATCGCGCCCCATTTTTCTTCAACCACTTCCGCCGAGATTTATACTCAGGCATAATCGCACCCACCTGTGTCCAAAACTTTTTCGAGTGATTATGCTCTCGCAAATGACAAAGTTCATGCACGACCACATAATCAATCATTTCGGGGGGCGTCATCACCAGCCGCCAAGTGAGATTGATGTTGCCACGTGCGCTACATGATCCCCATCGCCGTTTTGCGGAGGAGAGTTTCAACTTGGCGTATTCAAAACCATGTTCTTCCGCGTAAAACGTGACTCGCTCTGCAAAGATCTGGCGGGCTTCTTTTTTATACCATCGCTCAAAAACACCCTCCGCATTTTCTCGTGCGGAGCTTTTCATTTGAAAATCGCCTTCCAAAATCAAATCACTTTTCGCATTCTCTACAAAACGAAGAGCGTATTTTTCGCCTAAAAAATAAAACTCTTCTCCTTCCACAAATCGATGTGGGGCAAAATTCTCTTGAACTTCAAGAGCTTCGGCTTGCTTTTTCGCAATCCAAGCCGCGTGTTTTTTTATCAACGCATTAATTTGCCGCTTCGTGGCACGCTTCGGGGCGCGAATAATTAACTGCCCATCGGTCTGAACAACCAAGGCAATGCTTTTTCGTTTTGAGCGGATTATTTTATCTATGGTGGGCATTTTTCACTTTGATAGCTTTCTGCTAGTTTTTGAGAGGGATTGCAAGACTTGCTCGTTATAAATATCCTCATGAATACTAACCGATATTTGTTACGAATAAGAATCATTCTAATTTTCTTTGTTCTTGCATTATTCTTAAGCGGACTGACAGCAATCCCCTTGCAATTTGAATTAGAGATACTTAACTCTATCGCAGGAGAGGGGACATCAGTTAAAGACTCAATTCCCTTTTTAGCAAACTGGATTTCTCTCGTTCACAAAGCCA
>CAZERH010000247.1:0-3713 GCA_964515535.1 uncultured Anaerolineaceae bacterium | reverse complement strand
TCTACGAGTAGATTTTTCTTTTTAGGACTTTCTCTTTTGGGCTAGAAAAGAGGGTGCATCGCACCAAAACGATAAGAATTTGCCCTTCGATGGGCTTAATACTTGTCGATTAGCATCTTTTTGTCGAAGTTGGTGCGATGCACTACCTCTTGAGCGAAAGTCCTACTTTTCATAGATTAGAAACCTTAAAAAAGCGCACAGCTCCTTGAGTTGTGCGCTTTTTCTTTACAATTTGCGTTAAAGCAAAGCCTTTATGTGACAGTTGCGCTAATATGCACAAAGAAATTCTTTATGGAAATTAATTTCCATCTAAACCCTATGCTTAGGAGGCATAAAATGAAAGAAACTTCACAAAAGAACCGAAATATCATGTCCATCACCGCAATCGTGATTGGGTTGGTTATGGCTTATGTCATTCCATTTATGGCGCAAACATCCCTTGATCGGGTACTTTTTCACCTTAACGCCCATATCGAAGACGGTTTTCCCGCTTTTTCAAGTGGATTGCCCCTCTTTGACTTTTTCTACTCAGTCTGGCAAGCAGTAATCTTTGCCGCTGGTGCCGCCTTGGTTATTATTTCACAAGAAATTAAAAAAGGCACCGAGTGGAGTTTCCCTCTCGCTTTGAGTCTCTTTGCTTTGCCCTCTATTGGCGGCTTCTTTATGTTTCTCCCCTACGTTAGCTGGGTTCCCGGATTCCCCTTGCCAATGGTTATTGCGTTTATCGGTTTAACTGGATACTGGGCATTCATCTTCCTCCGCGCGGGAGAGACATCTGTCAAGTGGACACAAGCTGGCGCATTAACCTTCATTGGGATGCTCGCCACTCACGCTTTCACCATCGGCATCGGTGCACAACGCACCATGGCAACCCGCGTCACCTATCCCTTCTATCCCGATGATTGGACTTTCTGGCTCTTCCGCTGGGCTGGTGAAGTGAACTGGGTTGCCGTAATTTTCCTCTTCATGTCAATTCCATTAATCGCCATGGGCAAACGCAAAGGTTGGTGGATGGCTGTTATTCCTTCAATCACTATTCTAATGATCAACGTCCCCACTCAATTCTATCGCATGAAGACATTGGATTATCTATACGGCTCAATTCTCGCCATCGGTGTTTTAGTCTTCATGTTGGTTCCTTATTTCCAAGAACGACTAATCACAAACGAAGACCTTGCTGAACTAGAATAATTACTCGGCAAAATACATAGATAAATTATGGACGCAGTCTATCTAAATAGGTAGACTGCGTCTTCATATACCTAACTTGATGGATCAAAAAAAACTGTTTTTTTCTAAAGTTCCCATCTTTAATAAGCTCTCTCCTGAAATTCAAGAGAAACTTGCATCCTCTGCTATACAGAGACGCTTTGATGCTGGACAAGTAATCTACCTAGAGGGCGAACCAGCCGAATCCGTTTTCATTATTGAAAGCGGATGGGTCAAGGCTACGCGTATCTCTCGTGAGGGTCGCGAACAAGCCATACTTTTTTTACCATCAAATAATATCTTCGGCGATATAGCTGTTTTCACAGGAACCACCTACCCCGGCACCGTAACTGCGCTTGAGCCGGTAAAGTTATGGGTAATTCCAGCCTCCCAAATTTTGAGGCTAACTCGCGAATACCCCGATTTAGCTATGGCGGTTATTCGCCGAATGGGAGAGAGCGTTTTATACCACGTAGAATTAATAGAAGATTTAAGCCTGCATAGTGTAGAAGCGCGTGTAGCACGAACTCTTTTGCGTTACGCCGGTTTGAGTGGAGGAAGGCTGGTCGTTCCTCGCCAAGCATGGACAACCTTCGATGAAATGGCAGTTCGCCTCGGCACCGTGCGAGATGTTTTAAGCCGCGCTCTCCGCACCTTAGAAAATGAAGGCTTGCTCCAAGTCGAACGGCGAGAAATTGTTCTACTTGACCCCAAAGCATTAGCAAAACGCAGTAATTTATGAATACTTCGATATACACGACAAAAGTCGTATACAAAAAACGAGTTAATCTGTAAACTATAGACCAATCAGTTTTTTGCTAATGGGTAATGTGATGATATTCGAAACAATTTCCGATGATGAATTACGCAACGCAATTTTAGAGCGTTTCTCCGCCGACACAAGAACAGCCTCCACAAGTTTGCGTGTAGGCGTACTAAATGGCATCGTGCATTTAGCAGGAAGCGTATCATCTCTCGAAATTTGGATTGCCGCCGCAGAATTGGCAGGAGAAACCCCTGGTATACGAGGCGTTGTCAATCGCATCAAAGCACCCAATGCCCCCAAGCCTGCACGAACAATTCACTTAAATCTTACGCCAAGCAAAAAAAAACAAACCAAGTAAGTAATTCAAGAGGTATTCAAAATGACACTAAAAAATAACAAAAAATTAGGGATTGCCCTTTCTGTAGTTGGCATCCTAACCGGCTTGCTCGTTCTTTTCCTCATGGCAAGCATCTATCAGGTCAATATCGATGGCAAAATCATGGGCGAACGCCCCGATGAAGCTATCACCGTCCAAATCGTTTTTGCTCTACTCAGTTGGCTTGGCGTTTCTGCCGGTGCGCTTTGGGTTGCTACCCTTTACGGCTTCATCAACGGAGAAAAATGGGCATGGGTCACAGGAACAATCGCCGCGACCGTTCAACTCCTCGCGGGCTTCTTCCCCATGATCCCCCCATCCAGCATTGGGCTACCCGCCCCCATGATTTGGGTCTTTCTCCTCGCCGCCGTCCTCTGGTTCGGAATGCTCCTAATCGGAGACGTAGATAAAAAAATCATCATCTTCGCCTTCATCAGCGGTCTCGCTTATGTGCTCACCTTCATTGATGGCGTTGGCGCAATCTCTCGCTATCAAACTGAAGAAAAAGGCTTCATCGCTTCGATGTACGCCATGTCGCAGTTGGTGAACTGGTGGGGCGCAATCGTTTGGGCAGTCTTCATCATCGCCCTCGTCAAAGGCAAAGCCTGGACTCTCCCTGTTGGCATTTTCGCGGCGGCGATGTCTATGTTCGGCGGTTTCCCGGTCGGCATCACCGACGTTGTCATTCAAGGACGCTTCTCGATGTTCCTCGTTGCGCCTCTAATGAGTACCGGATTGCTAATTTATATGCTCATGCCCAAAACCAAGCAAATGCTTGAAGAATGGCAAAATAAAAATCTAGGATGACAGGAAGATTCGCGTGAAAGTAGATAAATACGATTACCCAATCATTATCATCACAACCCTCGTAGTCTGCATCGTCATCGCCCTTGCCCTTGGCTTGGTACCGGCTCATTAACATCTGTCCGGTTTTTAGCATCTCCTCATGCCAGCCCCTAAAAGATATTAAAATCTTTAGGGGCTGGCAAAACCGATGATATCCCATGGCTAAAAAACAAAATAAAGAACGTAGTTCTATCACCAAAGTTCGCGGTATGATTCAGCGGCTTTTCCTCTTCATCACCCTCTTGCTCGGTTTACGTCACATCATGCCCGGACGCGAATCCACGGGCGGTGCGTTTGACGCATTTTGCCCGATGGGCGGAATTGAGACCTTTTACGCCTATATCACCACCGGTCATACCCTCAAGACAACCAGCTTGCTCACCTTTGCTATTCTGATTGGGGTACTTGGCGTGACGCTCCTCTCCGGACGCTCTTTTTGCGGCTGGATGTGCCCACTCGGTACATTGCAGGATATGTTCGCGGGCTGGGCAAAACGTCTGAGCGGCGGAGGCAAGC
>CAZERH010000246.1:0-3736 GCA_964515535.1 uncultured Anaerolineaceae bacterium | reverse complement strand
CGCTTTGAGCATGGGCGTTTACGCCCATGTGGAATTGGATACAACCCGAAAATACTGCTAAGTTCCTAATTACCAATTATCGATTATTTACTCCCTCTTCCTATGAACAAAAAAAACTGGCTCGAACGCCCCCTTCTCCCCTCCCTGCCTGCACTCACAGGTGAAGTTTTCATCTTCACCCTTATCATCGGATTTGCCTTTCTAAGTCGCTTCTACGATCTTGGCACGCGTGTCATGAGTCACGACGAAAGCCTGCATACTTACTTCTCGTGGCTACTCTACAAGGGGGATGGCTACCAGCACAACCCGATGATGCACGGACCTTTGCAATTTCATCTGCTCGCCCTGAGCTACTTCCTCTTCGGAGTCAGTGATTTTACGGCGCGCATCCCCTCCGTGATTTTTAACATCGCCACAATCGCTCTGCTCTGGTCTTGGCGGCGTTATCTTGGTAAAGCCGGTGCATTAATCGCGGGCTTCCTCCTGCTTATTTCACCCTATATGCTTTTCTACGGACGCTATGTCCGCAATGAAGCCTTTAGTGGATTTGCAGGCTTGCTAATGTTCCTTGCGCTTTTGCGTTATCTCGAAAACGGGAAGAAAAAATACTTATATTGGCTCACGCTCAGCTTATTAATCAATTTCACATCCAAAGAAACCGCTTTTATTTATGCCGCACAGATTCTGCTTTTCCTTGCAGTATATTTTTTGTGGCAACTCCTCAACAAACCTTGGCAAGATAAACGCACGCGCGGTTTTTTTATCAATTTGGTTGCGCTGGCAGTTATCTTAATCGGAGCCGCACTAGGCGCAGGACTGCTCGGAAAAAGCAACGCGACTCCCCTTGCAACAGAACCCGCCGTACCGGCAAATCCGCTTGCCTCAGCGGGGGGCGCACTGGCTAACTCCGGTGCATTCCCATGGACGGCGATTTTGGGACTTTTTGCCCTCATCTCGCTAGGGACAGCCGCATATTACCTCGTTCAAGGCTTGGGTTGGCAAAAAATTCGCGAAGAACGTTCCTTCGATTTACTCATGCTTATCGGCACGCTCATTATTCCTCTACTCGCACCACTGATTTCTACAACTTTTGGGTGGGTAATTCCGACTACAACCGGAGAGATCGCCGGTCTCCTCGTTGCGGAATATGTCCAAATCGGCGTGGCGATTCTGATCACCTTTGGGCTTAGCATTGCGCTTGGTCTGTGGTGGAACGCCAAACTCTGGTGGAAAAACGCGCTCCTTTTTTATAGTCTCTTCACCATTCTCTTCACCACCGTATTCACCAATAGCGGCGGATTTTTCACCGGTATTTTCGGCTCACTCGGTTACTGGATTGTTCAGCAAGAGGTCGCACGCGGCGGTCAGCCCTGGTATTACTATATCTTTATTCAAATCCCCGTTTATGAGTTTCTCCCCGCACTCGGCGTTTTAGTCGCCCTCTATTTTGGCTTCCTAAAGAAAAACAAGGCAGAAAGCGAAGAAACACTCCC
Organism: uncultured Anaerolineaceae bacterium; assembly: GCA_964515535.1. GTDB lineage: Bacteria > Chloroflexota > Anaerolineae > Anaerolineales > Villigracilaceae > Desulfolinea. The sequence goes on along the minus strand of CAZERH010000246.1, from coordinate 2,243 downwards.
TCCGCAAACAGCCAAATTCGACAGTTTCAGCATCACCTTTGCACTACTCCTCTGGTGGGTTATCAGCAGTGTCGTCGCCTACTCCTACGCGGGCGAGCGGATGCCTTGGCTCACCTACCACATCACCCTCCCCATGATTTTACTCACCGCGTGGGGACTAAATCAACTCATCAAAAGCATCTCGTGGGACGAACTCCGCGAGAAAAAAGGCTGGTTAGTCGCCGCCCTTTTTTTCATCTTCTATACCGCCATCTCAAATACATTTTTGGGGATGAGCGGCTCTTTTCAGGGTAAAAATCTCGCCCAATTACAAGCCACCAGCGACTTTCTTTTACCGCTAATTGTGACGATTGTCAGCGGGGGTGCCCTCTACTACCTCCTGCGTGAGTGGACATGGAAAAACGCCCTCAGTCTTGCCTCTCTCGTGGCGTTCGGCTTGCTCACGTTATGGACAGGTCGTGCCTCCTTCCGCGCCGCGTATATCAACTATGACAGTGCCAAAGAATATCTCGTCTACGCCCACGCCGCCACAGGGGTCAAAGATGTCATGGCGCAAGTCGAAGAAATCTCCATGCGCACTAACGGCGATTTGGGCGCACTAGTCGCCTACGATGCCAGCGCACCGGATACGGGCATCTCGTGGCCCTTTGTCTGGTATCTGCGCGATTTTACTAACCTCCGCTCATTCGACGCGCCCACGCGTTCCCTCCGCGACGCGGTCGTCATCATCGTAGACGCAAAAAATTTCGACAAAATCGAGCCGGTTGTCAATCAAGGTTATTATCGTAGCGACTATATCCGCATGTGGTGGCCCAATCAAGATTATTACGGCTTGGTCGGTGACCGCGATTCGCATCTTCTCTTCGCAGAAGATTATCCTTGCACGGGCGTATTCGGTGCCTTGAAACTCTTCTCCAGTAAAGATTTCTCCCGTTTTTGTGAAGTTTTCACCGACCCCGCCATTCGCGAGGGTGTCATTAAGATTTGGGCGGATAGAGATTACACAAAATACGCAACCGCGACCGGCAAAGATACCTTCACCGATATAAATTGGGACCCCTCCGATAAGATGCGTCTTTATATCCGCAAAGATGTTGCCGCACAAATTTGGAATTATGGCGTTCTCCCCGAAACCAGCGAAGATATTATGAAAGACCCTTACGAAGAGAACACCATCGTTCTTACAGCAGATAAAACAGTCGGGCGAGAAGGCACCGCCGAAGGTGAATTTAACGCCCCACGTGGCATCGCCTTTGCGCCGGATGGCAGTTTTTATGTTGCCGATTCGCGCAATCACCGTATTCAGCATTTCGATTCGGAAGGCAAATTTATTAATATGTGGGGAGAATTCGGCGATGCAACCTTCACCGATTTGCCCGGAAGCATCTTTAACGAGCCATGGGGCGTTGCAGTTGGTCCCGATGGCTACGTCTATGTAGCGGATACCTGGAATCATCGCATTCAAAAATTTGAAGCGGACGGAACCCCCGTCAAGCATTGGGGATATTACGGTCAAGCCGAAGACGGTTTTGCTTTTTGGGGTCCACGCGGTATTGATGTGGACGCAGAGGGCAACGTCTTTGTCTCAGATACAGGCAATAAGCGCATCGTCAAATTTGATTCGGAGGGAGAATATATTACAGAATTTGGCACAGCCGGAATGGGTGCGGGCGAATTTGATGAACAAGTCGGTGTTGCGGTAGATAGCGATGGAATTGTCTATGTCACCGATACATGGAATCAACGCATCCAAACATTTGCGCCAAGCGAAGATGGCACACTCTATTTCCCCCACAATCAATGGGACGTAGTCGGCTGGTACGGACAATCGCTAGAGAACAAACCCTTTATTGCGGTGGGTGATAATGGCTCGGTCTTCGTCACTGACCCTGAAAGTTATCGTATTCTGCAATTTGATACAGACGGTGAGTTTATCCGTACTTGGGGAGACTATGGCTACGGACCTGAGAATATCGGGCTTGCCGCGGCGGTTGCCGTAGATGCCGAGGGACATGTCTGGGTCACAGACGCGGGGAATCAGCGAGTAACGAGATTCACTTTACCTTAATCTTAGCCCACCTGACAGGTCTCCAATACCTGTCAGGTGCTGGTTCAGTGAAAAAACGAAAAAAAACGTAACTACTCACCTAAAGAGCAGATTCTCACCCTTTTGGTGCGATGTACCCTTTTTTCATACAGGATAAAGAAAATGAAAACTTCAAAGAAAGAAAAAAAGCCGGTCT
>CAZERH010000245.1:0-3736 GCA_964515535.1 uncultured Anaerolineaceae bacterium | reverse complement strand
ACGTAGGCCGGTTTCTATTGCCTCGCGTTCTTCTTCGCTAAATGCTCGTACATATGCAAATATCTTGCCCGTTTATGCAATAGCTTTCCCCCTCAGGGGGGAAGGGACAAATTCTCCCCTGAGGGGGGATGCGAAGCAGTTTCTTCACCAGATGCCCGAAGGACAGAGGGGGGCTTATTACCAAATTGTTTTCTTAACTTCCATTAAACGACTGTTAAGTTTTAGCTTCATGGTCTGGTAGCCTTTTCATAGGTCTTTGCCGTTTTCGTAACCCATCTGTCCACGTTGCGCGGTCAAGATCACTGTACAACTCGAGAAGATTGTTATCTGGATCGCGGAGTATGCGCTACGAATGCCCCAGCCGGGGAAATCTTTGGGAGCGGGAACAAGCCGAATGCCACGCGCTTTTAAGCGATTTGCCTCAGCATCAACGTCATCCATATGAAAAACGAGCGCGACCTGATCTTGTGTGCGGGCATCCGTTGGCAGATGTGCAACGTCAACAGCCTCTGCCATTGCCTGACGAGCGAATAAAGCCAGTACAGGTTTTTTCCCATCCCTGTTAGCAAAGGAAGCGTAGCAGTTATTCTCGTCGCCCCAAATAACCTTCAACCCAGCTATATTCTGATAAAAGAGAAAAGTTTCAGTAAAATTAGCGACCAACAATCTTGGGTGGGCAAATCGCATCGTTTTTTCCTTTTTCTAAAGCCAGTGAATCCTGCACAGCCGTTACCCCCACCAACGCCAATAAAGAAACTCCCCCTGCCACCAGCGGGATAGTGATTAAGACGCTCCCTACTGTTAATGCGCCGCAAAAAACTACAAGAATGATTGCAGGGAGGGGATTTAGCAAAAAGAAACGGTAGCAATTGGCGTAGGTTGCTCGCAGGGATTTATCCTCTTGATTTAGCCAAAATGACCAATAAAATATATTTAGAGCCGCCCAAGCCGCCAATAATGTTCCCCATATCAGACGCAGAGCTAACCAACCGGTCCCCACAGCGTTTTGGTAGGCGTAGATGTTGACCGCCATCACGCAAAAAAACAACACGTTTGGAATCGCCCAACGCCAAGCCGGAAAGAATAACTCCCGCGATAAATCCCACAATTCTGACATCTCCCAATACTCATCTTTATAACTGCGTTGAGCAATGGTATAGAGAACCGCAGTCGCAGGAGGTCCCGTCACGATGGGAATTTGTAGCGTGAACCAGATGATGTTTAGCAAAATCATCCCAAGCCAATCATGCCACCATAGGCGTAAAGCATGGATAATAATCAAGAAGGGTTTTATCATTGTTTTAAACTTTAGAAATTGACTATTCCCTCCCCCCACCTACCCTCCCCAAAACGGGGGAGGGAGTTAGAGGGGGGATGATAACGTCTTACCCCTTCACCCCTGAATAACTCACCCCTTCAATATAGTATTTGCTAAAGAAGAAGAATAAAATTAGCATAGGGACGGCATTGACCATCGCGCCGACCAGCACCAGGTTCATCTGTGCCACATATTGTTGTTTGAAAACTTCCAATGCCACATTCAGCACCCACATATCGGGGGTGTTCAGATAGAGCAAGGGGGAGAGGTAATCATTCCACATTGCTTGGAATTGGAGGATGAAGAGCGTCAATAATGCCGGGCGTGCTAAGGGTAAAATTACGTCCTTGTAAATCTGGAAGTAGGAAGCTCCGTCTATGAGAGCTGCTTCTTCCAAGTCTTTTGGCACAGATTTCAGAAATTGTGTCAACAAGAAGATGCCAAAAGCAACCACAATGCCGGGGAAAACAAGGCTGTAAAATTTATTGATCCAACCTAGCTTGGCAATGAGAACATAAGAGGGAATCAAAGTGACCGCGCTCGGTAGCATCATCGAAGCCAGCATAAAGCCAAAGATGAAATTTTTACCCGGAAATTTGAGCCGAGCAAAAGCATAAGCAGCCATGGAACAGAAAATTAGTTGTAAAAAGGTTCTGACAACAGATAGCAGTGCTGTATTAAACAACCAACGTGCGAACTTGCCGCCTCCAATGTTAAATGCCATTTCAGCGAACAACCAAGTCACAACCCCTGCAACCAAAATACTGCCAACCAGAGACAGAATCACTCGCCCCCAATCCGGTTCAGACATGCCGATAATGCCTATGGCAATGAGCATAAGAAGCATTAAGGCAATTGCCGTTGAGACACGCAATATCAGGTTGGCATCGAAAGAATTCGAGAGATAAAGTGAAATGGCATACCCGGTCATTCCGACCAAAAGCAGAGAAATTAGCACGCCGGTTTTACGAGATAATCCTTTTCCTTCTTGCTGGTTCGACATGGCTGTCAGGAAAAAGGTAGCGTAGAAAGCAAATAATCCCACAATCAGACCAATGGAGGTACTTCCTTCAAGGCGGGGTTTACCGCCCAAATCCGTGCTGAATAGATCGGGCCAGTTCTCCCACATCCACGTTTCGGGAAAAAAGGAGGGTGGAAAGGCGATAATCTCTGCGCCTGTCTTAAGTGATCCCAAAAATGCGAGAATGAAGGGGGTAAAAACCGCTAATCCCAATAGACTGAGAATGGTGTAACGAAGGACAACCCCGGCACGCTTCAATAATGCTTGTGTTTTTTTAGAATTTATAGTCATATCTCTTCCTCCTAGTATTGCTCCGTGCCTTGTTCAATAAAGCGGCGTTGAATAAGAGTAAAGATAAAGATAATCATTCCTAAAATAAATGCCCTAGATGAAGCATATCCCATGCGTGGAGGACCACTGATACCCCAGCCCTCCGAAAAAATGAGATAGACGGGGGTTAGTGTGGTATTTAAAGGACCACCGGCTGTCAATAATTTCACTTGGTCAAAAACTTGCCAAGTACCGATAGTGCCTAGAACGACTATCAAAAAGATAATCGGTCGTAGCATGGGGACAGTAATTTTGAAAAACTGTTGCCGCTTATTTGCGCCATCAATAGAAGCTGCCTCATATAATGTAGGCGGAACATCTTGCAGAGCAGCCAAAAACATAATCATAAATGTAGGGACTGTCGTAAAGATATTTTGGAACATAATCGCCATCCAAGTGATGCTAGGACCACGAAAATACCACTGGCTAGAGGGAATGTCCACACCAAAAGGAGCCAAAATAAGTTGGAATAAACCGCGCGGATCGTTGAGCCAGTTAATTGCTTCCCATTCTGCGCCGCCCAACGCCCATATCTTTGTAAAGAAATAGTTGATATATCCTGTTTTTAGATAGAGCCACAAAAAGATAAAACTAATAACAACCGAAGAGGTAACGCTAGGGGCATAAAAGATCGTGCGAAAAAATTGTTTAGCACGCATGGGCGCATTTAATAAAACCGCCAACAACAACGCCAAAGTGGTTTGAAAAGTGACAACAATGAGAGCATAATAAAGCGTGTTCACCAACGAGTGAATAAATTTCGTGTCACTCAGAGCGGATTTATAATGTGCCAATCCCACCCACTCAGGCGTAGTAAATAGGTTAAATTCGGTGAAACTCACATAAATCGCAAAGAGAAAAACACCAACGGTAAAAATAAGCGTCACCAACAAGTAGGGCGACAAAAACATATAAGCGGCAATCGCCTCGCGTCTGGCTTTTGCGTTATGCCAAATACTGTTTTTTTTACGAACTGAAAGGGTAGACATTAGGATTATCTTTTCTTTATGAGACTAGTTGAATTATTTCGATTTTGCAGATGAAAAACCGCATCGCACATGTTTTGG
>CAZERH010000244.1:0-3740 GCA_964515535.1 uncultured Anaerolineaceae bacterium | reverse complement strand
AAATTCCAAAAAACGGAGGTGCGAGAATGACTAAAAGAGTAAAATTGATTCTAAACCCAATGGCAGATATGGGACGCGCGTGGAATGTAGCGCGTGATTTACGCCCTATTGTCAACGAATATAATGGCAAAGTAGATTGGAGCGGAACAGTCTACCCCAGTCACGCGATAGAGTTGGCGAAGCAAGCCGGAGAAGAAGAGTACGATCTTGTCATCGCGGTGGGGGGAGATGGCACAGTCCACGAAGTTGTGAATGGGCTAATGCAAGTTGACGCCGCGCATCGTCCCGCTTTGGGCATCGTTCCCATCGGTTCGGGCAATGATTTTGCACATATTATGAAAATCCCAGCCAGTCCAAATCAGGCAATGGCATTAGCCCTCAATGGGAATCCATCTCATATTGACTTGGGATTAATGACCGATGAAAATGGCAGACAAGAATATATGGACAACACGCTCGGAATCGGATTCGATGCCATTGTCACCATCCGCTCGCATCGTTTACCAATTGTGCGCGGTTTTATGATGTACCTAATCGCCGTCATTCAAACCATCTTTCTCAATGCGAAACCAATGAAAATGAAAATTGAGAGCGAAAACAAAAAATGGGAAAAAGAAGTCTTTATGCTCGTTCTCGCCAACGGACCCCGTGAAGGTGGCGGTTTCACCATGACCCCAAACGCCCTCCCGAATGACGGCTCTTTAGATTATATGATTGCCGATAAAGTCTCCCGTCTGATGCAGTTCCGCCTAATCCCTGAATTCATGAAAGGCTCACAAGAAAACTTCAAAGAAGTCGAAATCGGGCAATTCAAAAAAATCTCGCTAACCTCAGAACAACCCCTCTATATTCATATAGACGGAGAAATTTACACCAGTTTCGGCTCAAATTTACGCGGGCTTTCAGTAGAAATTGTGCCAAACGTGCTAAAAGTGGTAAAACCAGTAGACCAATAGACCAGTAAACATGACCACCCTTGAACAAAGCCTTCACAAATACGATTTTGCGCATTTGCGCGCCATCGCTCAACTTTGGGGCATAGAATTGCGCGCCAAAGAGAGCAAGAAAGCACACGAAGAACTCAGCGAAAAAATGCTCAACGCAAAACTCGCCAATGAACTTATCGAGTCTCTTCCCGCCGAAAGCCATCATGCCCTCAACGCCCTCCGCCAAAATGACGGACGCATTTCATGGGCAGTTTTTGAGCGCAAATATGGCAAAATCCGTGAGATGGGCGCAGGCAAACGCGATCGAGAAAAACCTCATCTCAACCCCATTTCCTCGACTGAAACCCTCTTCTACCGCGCCCTGCTTGCCCGCGCTTTTTTCGATACCCCCGGCGGTGCGCACGAATTCGCCTATGTCCCCGACGATCTGCTCCCCCTCATCTCCCTCCCCCCCAAAAAACATAAAAAAACAATCTTAGGAAGACCCGCCCGTCCTGAAGAATATCAATATATAGAGGGTTCTAATGATTTTCTTTTAGATGACCTGACAACACTACTCTCCGCATTAAGACTGGGATGGAACGAATCACCTACCCCGCCGGATACATCTCCCCGGTTCGCGCGTGAAATAGGGCTTGCCGCGCGTTTAATAAAAGTTGATGGCATTCAAACCGATGCCGTTAAATCTCATCTCGAACAGAGTCGCGCCGAATCTTTTACCCAACTCCGCAAAATTTGGCGCAAAAGCGAAACCTTTAACGAACTCTACCAAGTACCAAGTATGATTTGTGAAGGCGAGTGGAAGAATCCGATAGTGGATACTCGCAAGACGATATTCGATTTTCTTGAAGCAATTCCGCGCGGGGCGTGGTGGAACCTGAATGCTTTCATTGCCGATATTAAAGAAAATGCCCCTGACTTTCAACGCAAAGGCGGCGAATATGATGCTTGGTTCATCCGCTCAGCCAAAGACCCGCAAGGTTTCGACAGCAACATCATTGCACCAAAATCGTCTGCTAAAAAAAACGATCAAATAAAACCTTTTGGGTCTCAAAAAGATTTACGCGGCTTTGAGCATTGGGATGACGTTGAAGGCGCGCTACTTCGCTATTTTATTACCCGCGTTCTGTTTTGGCTGGGATTCGTAGATTTAGCGAGTACAGAAAAAGGTGAAGAAATAAAAGCCTTTAGAGTGAGAGAAGGAAAAGTAAAAAACAGAAAAGCCGAAAAAGGAAAAATTATCGTCACATCCGGAGGGAAAATTACCATCTCACGTTTTGCCCCGCGGGTGGCACGGTATCAAATATCCCGTTTTTGTGAATGGGAAGAAAACAAAAAAAACAATGAGTTTCGTTATCAACTGACCCCCACATCGTTAGAACACGCTTTGGCACAAAACCTGAAAGTCTCACATCTTCTGCTTTTACTCAAAAAATACGCGGATGACGCGATTCCGCCCACATTGGAGAAGGCACTCCGCAGATGGGCGGTTAACGGCACAGAAGCTCGGGTAGAAAAGCTAGTCGTTTTACGCCTCAGCAAGCCGGAGGACTTGCGCGCGCTCCGTGCATCCAGAGCAAGTCGATTTTTGGGTGAGGTATTAAGTCCAACAAGGGTAATCGTCAAGGATGGAGCATCCCAGAAAATCATGTCGGCATTAATTGAGATGGGGATTTTTATGGAAACTCGTAAAAGGTGACACTTACCACCACGCGAAAGTGACAGTGATGGAGACGAGAATGGCTATAATTAACGCAAGGTAATCCCATATAAATCGAGGAGAAACGCATGTCAAAAATCAGTTGGATTGAAGAAGAAATTGCAGGTTTAAAAGAAGCGGGCTTGTATACCAATATCCGCACACTTGGTTCGGCGCAGGGGGCGTGGCTGGATGTGGATGGAAAAAAAGTGCTGAATTTTTGCTCAAATAATTATTTGGGCTTGGCAAACCATCCTAAAATTGCAGAGGCGGCAAAAAAGGCGATTGATGAATACGGTGTAGGACCGGGGGCTGTCCGTACGATTGCCGGTACGATGGATCTGCATACGCAACTCGAAAAACGCTTGGCAGAATTCAAAAATGTAGAGGCTACGCTCACTTTTCAATCGGGGTTTAATGCCAACACCGCCACTATCCCTGCTTTGGTTGGCAAAGGTGATGTGATTTTCTCGGATCGCTTAAATCATGCCAGCATTATTGACGGTTGTCGGCTTTCGGGCGCAAAAATTAAGGCTTATGCACATTGCGACCCCGATGCGCTGGATGAGGTGATTAAAGAAAATCTTGCGGATTATAAACGCGGCATTGTCATCACGGACGGCGTTTTCAGCATGGACGGAGACGTAGCTCCGCTGGATAAACTTTATGAAGTTGTATCAAAATATGATAATTTGATTTTAATGGTGGATGACGCGCACGGCGAAGGGGTGCTTGGTCATGGTGGACGCGGCATCGTAGACCATTTCGGTTTGCACGGCAAAGTGGATGTGGAAATCGGCACGATGTCGAAAGCCTTTGGCGTGGTCGGCGGGATTGTGGCTGGAAAGCAAGTCGTTATCGATTGGCTCAAACAACGCGGACGCCCCTTCCTTTTCTCTTCCGCGATGACCGTTCCCGATACCGCGGCGTGTTTAGCGGCAGTCGATTTGCTCGAAGAATCAACCGAATTGGTCGATAAACTTTGGAGCAACGCCGAGTATTTCAAAGCAGAAATGACAAAACTGGGCTTTGACACCGGTCATAGCGAAACACCGATTACCCCCGTCATGCTCGGCGAGGCAAGTTTGGCGCAA
>CAZERH010000243.1:2499-3743 GCA_964515535.1 uncultured Anaerolineaceae bacterium | reverse complement strand
GGCAATTGCTTTTCAATCGCGGCTATGCGACTGATGCTGAGGCGCGCGCATTTCTAAAAGCCAAACCGGATTTTGACACATCCCCTTGGGGGCTGAAAGATATGGATGTGGCGATTGAGCGCATTATTCAGGCAATTGAGGGGGGAGAGAAGGTCGTTATTTACGGTGATTACGATGTGGATGGTGTCACATCTTCTGCTCTATTGGTGGAACTTTTGCGTTCCTTTAATGCGGATGTGGATGCTTATATCCCCGACCGTTTTCAAGAAGGCTATGGTCTAAATATAGACGCCTTGGATAAATTGGACGCAAAAAAAGTGGATCTGGTCATTACCGTTGATTGTGGAATCCGCGCGGTGGCGCAGGCGGAATACGCGCGTGAACTTGGGCTTGACCTCATCATCACAGACCACCATCACCCCGGCACGGTACTGCCAAAGGCACTTGCGGTGCTTGACCCCAAACGCGAAGATGATACTTATGGCGAGAAAATGTTAGCAGGCGTGGGGATTGCCTATAAAATTGCAGAAGCCTTAATGGAGAAAAGGGGTGAAAAATCATCGCTTGCTTCTGTCGAATCTTTGCTCGATTTGGTTGCACTTGGCACAGTTGCAGATTTGGCACCCTTGGAAGGTGAAAATCATCGTTTTGTGCGGCGTGGGTTAAGGATTATGCGCCACGCCCAACGGCAGGGGCTTGTCTCTCTTGCCGGTGTTGCAGGGGTGAATATCAAAAATGTAAATGCAATGAATATCGGTTTTAGTTTGGGACCGCGCCTCAACGCGGCGGGGAGGCTTTATTCGGCACTCTCAGCTTATGATTTATTGATGGAAAAAGATCTCCATCAGGCGGGAGAAATGGCGCAGGAGTTGGAAAATATAAATCGTGAACGCCAGAGTATAACGCGTAAGATACAAGAGCAAGCCGAGCTGATTGCGCTCGCCGCTGATAAAGATGCGTTTTTGCTTTTTGCCGCTTCGCCGGACTTTAATCCCGGCGTGGTGGGCTTAGCCGCCTCGCGTTTGGCGGATATTTATTATCGCCCCGCGATTGTGGGGAAAGTAAAAGAAGAAGAGACCGTTTGCTCATGTCGCTCAATTGCCGAATTTCACATCACGGACGCACTGGACGAATGTGCGGAATTGCTTGTAAAACATGGCGGTCATGCCGCCGCGGCGGGATTCACTATCCGCAACGAGAATTTGGGCGCGTTCCTTAAAAAAATGAAAATGATTGCGGCGCGA
>CAZERH010000243.1:0-2399 GCA_964515535.1 uncultured Anaerolineaceae bacterium | reverse complement strand
AATTATGCCAAATTTACGCGTATCCCCTGCCTCGATCCTGCCGATAGTCAGGAAGCCAAGGATATGGTGATTACGGCTTTTGAAATTAGCGAGCAATTTGACACCCCCGTTCTTCTGCGTCCCACCACGCGAATTTGCCATACCGATAGCCTCGTAGAAACAGGTCCTGACCGTTATCAAGGGGCGACCCCCGGCAAATATCCGCGCAACCCTGCCAAATATGTGATGGTTCCTTCCAATGCGCGTGAGCGGCATCCCATTGTGGAGGAGCGACTTGAAAAACTGACCGAATTTGCCGAAAAATGCGCGCTAAATCGCGTTGAAATACGAGAGAAAAAATTGGGTATTATCACCAACGGCGTGGCTTATCAATATGCTCGCGAAGTTTTCCCCAACGCCAGTATTCTCAAGCTGGGTATGTCTTATCCGCTCCCGCCGCAAAAAATCAAAAAGTTTGCAGAGCAAATGGATAAGGTGATTGTCCTCGAGGAACTTGATCCCTTCATTGAAGAGCAAGTTTTGTTGATGGGCGTAAAACTTTATAAACCGGAGGGGCGGGACGCGGGCGCGTATCCGCATTTCAAGTCGATTTTCCCGATAACCGGTGAATTAGACCCGAAAACTGTGCGAGCGAACGCGGTTTCGGCTGGGTTATTGCCCAACGAAGCAGGTGCCAAGCCCAAACCGAGGCCTGCGGAGCAGGCCGAGAAGGGGATTCCGCTTATTTTGCAGGAGAATCTGCCTAATCGCCCCCCTGTCCTTTGTCCGGGATGTCCCCATAGAAGCTCTTTTTATATTTTACATAAACTCAAAAGACCCATCAACGGTGATATTGGATGCTATACCTTAGGCGTAGTGCCACCCCTGAGCGCAATGGATACTTGTGGGTGCATGGGAGCCAGCACTGGCGTGGCGCACGGCGCGGCAGTGGCAGGAGATGGTGAGCGACATATTGCCGTGATTGGCGATTCGACATTTTTTCATACTGGCGTACAGGCTTTGATGAACGTAGCATACAACGGAAGCAATGTGATTACGATTATCATGGACAATCGCATCACGAGCATGACGGGGCAACAGGAGAACCCCGCATCGGGGAAAACTTTGCAAGGAAAAGTGGCGAACGAGGTCGATATCGAGGCATTGGTGCGCGCGATTGGCATCAAAAAGGTCAAACGCGTTGAAGCCTACGATGTGGATGCGATAGAGAAAACGCTTAAAGAATGGCTCAAAATTGATGAACCGGCTGTGCTGATTACCGACCATGCTTGCGCGTTAATGCCCGAAGAGCGCAAAAAATATCTGCCTTTGGAAGTTGTTGAAGAAGATTGTAATGGTTGTACGCTCTGTTTCCGCATCGGTTGCCCGGCAATTATTAAATCGGAGAAAGTGGACGAGAAGACTCAACGTCCGCTGGCAGAAATTGATCCATTGCTGTGTACGGGATGTGAAATTTGCTCACAGGTTTGTCCGCGGGATGCGATTTTGTTTAGAGATGATGTCTTGAAGTTGAAGACGGCATAAAAAATTTTTGAACACGGAGTTCCGCAGATTACACGGAGAAAAACCTTTTTTGTTTTTCCGTGACCATTAGTCTTTTTCCGTGGAATCCGTAAAATCCGTGTTCAGAAAAACTTTGTGTCTCTTTGTCCGACTTAGTGGATTCTTTTGAGGAACTTTATGAAAACAACAAAAATTTTACTCACAGGCGTTGGTGGGCAGGGGACTATTCTCGCCAGCAATGTTTTGGCAGAGTTGGGAATCAAACTCTGCTACGATAGCAAGAAAGCCGAGGTGCATGGGATGTCTCAGCGTGGCGGGAGCGTAGTCTCGCATGTTAGTTGGGGGGAGAAGGTTTTTTCACCGATCATCCCCGATGGTGAAGCGGATATTTTGATTTCTTTTGAGAAATTGGAAGCAATCCGTTTTGTGAGCGGGATTCGTCCCGACGCGATGGTGCTGATTAACGATTATGAGATTATTCCAATCACCGTTAGTTCGGGGACGGGAGAATATCCCAGTGACGAGGAAATCAAATCCGCTTTTGCGCCGGTGACGGAGAATGTGTATTGGGTGAAGGGCGTAGAGATTGCTGAAGAGTTGGGTAATGCCAAAGCTGGCAACGTGGTTTTGCTCGGCGCACTATCCAAAATTTTGGATATGGATGCGGATATTTGGCTGGATGTGATTGTGGCGCGTGTCCCGCCGAAATTTGTTGAACTGAATAGGAAGGCGTTTCGGGCGGGGAGGGAGGCGGTAGTGTGATTTTTTAGATGAGATGAAACGGGCGATTTAACAGAGAACCCCGCTCCCTTCAAGGGAACGGGGTTCTCTAGTTCGTTTTCGGTGGAGGCTAAAAAATATTGTTAAGGCTTCATTAACTCGCTCACTGATTCTTG